>PMOF01000048.1:6473-8517 GCA_003162495.1 Acidobacteriaceae bacterium | reverse complement strand
ACACCACGCCCGAGCCAATCGTGGGGGATGAGCGGCTGCTGCGACGGGAACCATGCCCATTCCTGAACCCACACTTGCTTTGCTATACTCAATAGGTTCACTTCCGTGCGGAGGTGGCGAAATTGGCAGACGCACCAGCTTGAGGTGCTGGCGCCCAAAAGGCATAGGGGTTCAAGTCCCCTCTTCCGCACCAATGATTCTTCTGCTCCGCGCAGCCGGGCAGATATGGAAAGCAGCTTAAGACATGCATATTCTTCTCTATTTCGTGGTCGTCCTGCACGTGTTTGTGTGCCTCTTTCTCATCGGCGTGGTCCTGCTGCAGCAGGGGCGCTCGGCCGACCTCGCCGGCGCTTTCGGCGGCCAGGGTTCGCAGACCGCGTTCGGTCCCCGCGCAGCGGCCAACGTCCTCACCCGGCTCACCACCTGGTCGGCGATCATCTTCATGTTTACCTCCATCACCCTGACCGTCCTTTACCAGCGCTCCACCAGCGGCCACTCGGTGCTCGGAGGCGACAAGTCCGCCCCCGTCTCCGCACCCGCCAAGCCCGGCAAATAGGGTTCTGGAGCGGTCGCCGCCTCTCGTCACCACAGGGGCTCTCTCCAGTTAGAGTTTTTCATCTCCACGAAAGGCAGGCGCAACGAGCCTGCCTTTTTGGTTTCTCGCCGGCCCTACAATCAAAGCATGATCCTCGAGACCTTCCCCGTCGGCCCGCTGCAATGCAACTGCACCATCCTCGCCGACGAGCAAACCCGCGAGGCCATCGTCATCGATCCCGGCGACGAGGTCACGCGCATTCACGGCCGGCTCACCTCGCTCGGCCTCCAACTCAAGCAGATTCTCATCACCCACGCCCACATTGACCATGTCGGCGGCGCGCTCCGCCTCAAGCGACTCACCGGCGCGCCCATCCTGCTCAACGAGAACGATCTCACCCTGCTCAACATGATGGAAATGCAGGCCGGCTGGCTGGGCGTAGCCACGCCGGAAACCGCTGCGCCCGATAAAAGCCTCGTTGACGGCCAGCGCGTAGGCCTCTTGAGCTACCCCGCCCAGGTCCTGCACACGCCGGGCCACACGCAGGGCTCCGTCTGCCTGCACTTTGCGCCGCTCAACCTGGTCATCGCCGGCGACACCCTCTTTGCGGGCAGCATCGGCCGAACCGACCTGCCCGGCGGAGACGCCCATCAGATTCTGGAGTCGATCCACAAGCGTCTGTTAGCCCTCCCAGATGAGACCAAAGTTCTGCCCGGCCACGGACCCGTAACCACCATCGCCGCCGAGCGCAAAAGTAATCCATTTCTCCAGACACGAATTCGATAGCCGTCAAGCTCTTTCATTGCAACATCTAAGACTATTTACCTTAAGTTATACTTGCGGTCGAAGCCGAGTAAGATTACTTCTTTGATGCTTCCCTAAATAGTTAACCAAAATTTATGACACCCGTGATAGGTTCCCTCACTTCCCGTCAGGCTCGCCGCCTGCCATCGGGACTCTGCCCATCACCGAAAAGTACTGTGGATGGAACCATCGGATCGGCTCGCCTGAATTGCCCTCTCTGTATAATCGCTGCATCATGCCCAGCGCAACAGGCCCCCGCATTCATACCCTCGACGGCTGGCGTGGCGTGGCAATTCTGATGGTTTTGGCGGAACACACTCTGAGCCACACACGATTCCGCGAGCTTCTGTGGGCGCATCTGGGCTCATTGGGCGTGGACATTTTCTTCGTGGTGAGCGGCTATATCATCACCTTGCGCTTCCTTGAGGAGAGAGCGAAAACATCCACCATCGACTTGCGCGCTTTTTATGCGCGCCGGGCCTTCCGCATCCTTCCGCTCGTCTGCGCCTATCTCTTGACTCTCTGCATCTTGTCTCTGTTTGTGAACTTCGTCGATTTTCATCCGCCGGAGATTGCCGGCTCGCTTTTCTTCTTTCGAAACTATGAGCTCGCCGCGCATCCGTACGGGATCTATACCTCTCACTTCTGGTCGCTCTCCATCGAGGAACATTTCTACCTTCTGTGGCCCGCGCTCCTGCTTTGGCT
>PMOF01000048.1:0-6457 GCA_003162495.1 Acidobacteriaceae bacterium | reverse complement strand
GATGCTTCGCTCCATTCGGACCGACACACGGTTTGACGGCCTGCTGCTCGGTTGCGCGGTGGCGATCCTTCTCACGCGCCCGCGTGTGAGAGGTTTCATCTTCCGCAACTTCCCCAAAGAGACTCCCCTGATCACGATCACACTGCTGTTGCTGAACATTGTAAGAACCCACGCGTGGCCCGCACTCTCCACATATGTGCTCATCTCCCTTACGCTCGCCTCCACGTTGGTCGTTCAGGAGGGATTGGCGCACAAATGGCTGAACACGCGTCTGCTGGTCTGGATCGGCACCATATCTTACAGTGCGTACGTTTGGCAGGAGCTGTTTCTCGTCCTCCCCGCCCCTTCTGTGTCCCCGCTCGGCCGCCTGGCGTACTTCCCTCTGAACCTGGTCTGCGTCTTTGCCGTCTCCGCGCTGTCTTTTTATTTCATTGAGCGCCCGGCGATTGCGCTTGGCAAGCGCATATTAACTCGAAAGCAAACGCCGATCCAGGCCTTTACATGCGTTTGACCCGCCATCCGGTCTCCGTTTACTGCAAGCCCGGGCCGACTTCAGATTGTTCCAGATAATCGACCAGCCTGATAACTCCGTTGCGGAATTCTTCCTCAGGAGCGAGCAGGCTCACCACCAGCCATCCTGACTCCCCCATCCCGAAAAAATATCCCGGATGGACCCAGACTCCCCGCTCCAACAGTTCCAGCACCATCTGCTCGTCCGGTTTCAGCGCCGGAATCCGCAGCACTGCATACCATCCGCCCTCGATCTCCAGCCTGCGAACCTGCGGCAATCCGCACAATTGCCGATCCAGCTCGGCCAGATTCGTTTTCACCCGTTCGAGAATTTGCCGCTGCATTGCCGTGCGCCCCTCAAGCCAAACGGGCAGCGCGCTCTGCACCGGCGCATTCATCGAGAGGAACGTATCGGCAATCACTTCCAGCCGCTCCAGCGCAGCGCCCGCATCAGGACCCGTGGCCACAATCCACGCCGCTTTCATCTGCGGCAGCCCGGCAATCTTGCTCAGCCCGCTCACCACAAACACTGGAGCCCCTTCCAGTCCGGACGCAAAGCTCCCTCTCACTTCCGCAATCGCCGCGCCAAGCGGATAATCCAGAAAAACCTCATCCACAATGAGCGAAAGATCAAACTCCCGGCACAGCCGCGCCAGTTCCTCCGCCTCCCACTGTTTGGTAAAGTGCCCGGTCGGATTGTTCGGATGCACCAGCACAATGGCCCGCGTCTGCGGCGTGATCGCCCGGCGAAATCCTTCTGGATCGATCTGCCATCCCTGGTCGTAGACCAATGGCGCAGGCTGTAGCTTCACATCGTCCAGCGCAGCCAGAAAATCAAACAGTGGATATCCCGGCTGAGCGACAAGAATCTCGCTTCCCGGATTGCAGAGCAGCCGGAACAGATAGCTATAAGCTTCGCTGGTGCTCGTCGTCAGCACCAGTTGCTCCGGCATCAGCGCCACGCCGTGGTCCGCATAGTACCTGCAAACTGCAGTCCGCGCGCGCAGGGTGCCTTTGGGCTGCGGGTCGTAATCAAGCGCCGCCGGATCGGTCAGTGCCCGCAGCAATTCCGCATCGTATGTAAACCCGCACCGAGTCGGATTGGAAGCCGTCAGGTCCGCAATCGGCAGCCCCGCCCGGGCGCGCAGCCGGTGAGCCCGCGCCAGCTCGCTTTCCTCCGTGTTCCAGTTCGTCCTCCGCGAAAAACGCATAGCCCATCCCGTCCATTACTAGGAGCGGCGCCCGCCGCACCGCCGCCATCGTGCACAATCATTACAGCCGTCTTTTCCAACCATACACGGCGATCTTGAGGGGGAACATTGGCTCTGCGCGCGGTTGTCTTCGACTATGGAATGGTATTGACCGGGCCACCGGATCCCGTAGCTCACGCCGAGCTGCTGCGCCTCACAGGCCTTCCTCTTGACCGCTTCGAGCCCCTCTACTGGGCCGACCGCCACGCCTACGATGAAGGCAAACTCACCGGCGTCGCCTTCTGGCAGAAGTTTCTCTCGGACTCCGGCCTCGACCTGCCCAATGCTGCCGATCGCACGTCCCTCGTGAACGAGCTGAACATGTGGGACGCACGCCTGTGGACCACGCAGAACCCGGCCATGCTGGCCTGGCAACTGCAACTCAAGCAGCGCGGCCTGCTCACTGCCATTCTTTCCAACATGGGCGATAGCGTGCTCGAAAACATGAAGCGCGAATTCGACTGGCTCTCCCGATTCGACGTACTGGTCTGGAGCTATCAGCTCCGCATGGCCAAGCCCGATCCCGCAATTTATCTCCATGTCCTCAAGAATCTGGGAACGCTGCCGAAAGAAACTCTCTTTCTCGACGACAAGCTCGTTAACGTTGAAGCTGCACAGGCACTAGGAATGATAGCCCTGCAGTTCTCGACCGTCGAACGCCTTCGCGCCGATCTGATTGCGCATGGCTACGACGCCGAGCTGCCTTTGCCTGCTCTGTAATAGTTCGGCACTACCGCGGTCCCCAAATCCGAAAATTCCCGGAGACATGCATCAGGCTCATCATGTAGAGCATCCCGTCGTAGTATCGTTCGTGCCCGCTCGGAATCGGCGCATTCCACAGCTCCTCTATAAATCTGTCTTTCACCGGCTGCGTTGCGGCCAGGCTGGCCACCGCGCTGGTCGCCACCAGTCCCGTGGAATGGCGCTTCGACAGCGGCTCGCCCTTCAGCGTGAACTGGTCGGCGTACTTGTCAATGCCTTGCGAAAAAAAGAATGCCTGCGTCCGGTCGCTCAGCGCGCGCTCCCGCACATCCTTGCCCCACCACGACCAATCCACCGACCAGTTGCTCTGCGTCCTCCACGAATCAAACGAAAAATCGCCCGCCTGTGGATTCCACGCGATCGGATGAGGGGTTCCGTCGAAGTTTGCGTAGTCCGGGTTCAGGCCTGTCTTCGCATTCGTCGTGCGCTCAAAAAAATCTCTGCTCACTTGCGCCGCCTCCGCCCAGAATTTCCTATCGGCAACCGGACCCCACCGCGCCCATAGCTCATAAAACGCCGGCAACTGATAGCTCGGATCGGTGAAATCGCTCTTGCCCGCCACCGGAGTGAACCGGATCATCTTGGCCTCTTCATTCACCTCGGCGCCCACCGTGCGCATCCCAAACCGTGTCTCGCCAGTCCGCGGTGTCCGGTGCCGCATCGCCGTCAGCAACTCGTCGGCCTGCGCCCTGTAGTCATAAATGCCCGCTCCGTTGCCCCAGCGGTTGCCGGCAAAATAAAGCGCCATCACAAAATATTCTTCGCCATCCGGCGCGGGCGTCTCGTCGTTCGGCTCCCCGTTTACTTTGCACGACCAGGAAAAGTATCCCTTCGACGGGTGCTGGGGCGAGCCGATGTACATATAGGTCCTGGCCCAGTTCCACAGAGCGTCAAACTCCGCTTTGTGATTCAGTTGGACCGCGATCATCATCCCGTAAGACATGCCTTCCGTCCGCGCATCGTGATTGGCAATGTCGCTCACGTAAGCCAGCGGCCCATTGCCGTTGGTCCCTGCCGAAAAATAAACTGCCTCCGTCTCCGGATCGCCGTGGAAGAGCTGTTGAAACGCAAGCTCGATCTTGGCTTCCATCTCCGCATTGGAGTGTCCGGTCTGGGCAAACAAGTTCGGATAGTGGTGCGTGGCGTACGCGCCGCGCCCGTCTTCCAGCCCCACTGTCGATTCCCGCGAAGCTGCCCGCGGCTCCGCCTGTGGAGATGCGGTCGTTGCCATAAGCACCGCGGTCATTAAAAAGGAAATCCGTATGTGGCTCGTCAAAAGTCCAGCTCCTGTTGTTGAATGCCATCTTAAACCGGCCCGCCATCGCTGCGACTTGGTTACAACTGCCGCCCCTATGGTCTACACTGCTTGCCGTTGGAAGGTGGCGCGCTAAACCGTTTTTTAACCGGGCGGCGACCAACGAACAATGCCTGGGCCGGCTTGGCAGGTAAGCGAGCCTGAACGGTCAAGACAAAAGGGAGTGCACTGTGAACTCATTGCAAGGAACAAAAGAATCGACAAAGACCCCGCGGGCAGCATGCGCGTGCGCGGCTCTGGTGCTCGCGTCAACCATGGCTCTGGCTCAGGCAGTCCCGGTGGTTACCGGCGACGCGCGCGTCGACAAGCTGCTCAGCCAGATGACGCTCCAGGAAAAACTCACTCTCATCCACGGCACGCATGAAGATCCTGCCGTCTACCAGGGCCAGGCGGGCTATCTTGGCGGAATCCCGCGCCTCGGCATTCCAGGCCTTCGCTTTGCCGATGGCCCTCCGGGCGTTCTCACCCGTCATCCCTCGCAGGCGGAGACCGCCACTATGGGCGTGGCCGCTACCTTCAGCGTGAAAGCTGCTCAGGACAACGGCGTGGTGATTGGCCGCGAAGCGCGCGCCCTCGGCATTGACGTCGCACTGCAGCCCTTTGTAAACATCGACCGCGATCTCGAATTCGGGCGCGGCTACAACACTTTTGGCGAAGATCCCTTTCTCACCTCCGAAATCGGAGTTGCCGAGGTCAAGGGCATCCAATCGCAGCACGTCATGGCTCAGATCAAACACTTCGTCGGCTATGACTCCGACAGCGGCAGCACCTTTATCGACGACCAGACCCTGCACGAAGTCTATGTTGCCCCATTCGACGCCGCCATCCGCAGGGCCGATGTCTCGTCGATCATGTGCTCCTACAATCGCCTCAATGCCACATTCGCCTGCGGCAACAAGGACAGTCTCACCACCATCCTGCGCGATCAGATCGGCTTCAAAGGTTTCGTCACCTCCGACTGGGGCGCACTCCACGCCGTCACTTTTATCAACGCGGGTCTCGATATGGAAATGCCCGGCGAGCCTACGCCGGGGGCTGCGTGGTCCCTTCCCTCCTTCTTCGATCTGCAACCAATTCCGCCGCCGCCGGCTGCGCGCGCTGCTGACGCGATGGCCGAAATGGTGGACATGTTCGGCGGCCACATTCCAGAGGAGCCGGCCCCCGCGCCCGGCGACATGGGAGACTTCGGCGTTAAGCTGAACCCTGAAAAAATGGCTGCCGCGCTCAAGGACGGCACCGTAACCGAAGCCGCCGTGACCCGCGCCGCCGGCTATGTGCTTTATGAGATCGTCCATTTCGGCTATATGGACGGCCAGTCCAAGCACGACTTCACCACCCAATCCATTGACGCCAACGCTAAGATCATCGAGAAAACCGGCGAAGAGGCCGCGGTGCTGCTCAAGAACGAAGGTGCAGCGCTGCCCTTGAAAGCCACCGATCTCGATTCCGTTTTGCTCATCGGCCCCACCGCCGCCCAGGTGGACGCGATCGGCATCAATGGCGAACGCTCAGTCGGATTGCCGTCGCGGCAGGTCGGTCCCCTCGCCGCGCTCAAGAAGATATCCGGCAACGCCAACATCCAATTTGCCGTCAACGACGACATGACCGGCACGCCCCTTCCCGCCAGGGTCTTCTCCCACGACGGTAAGCCCGGCCTTGAGCGCACCGGCTCCGGTACTTCGCAGACCGACGCGCAGCTCAACTTCACCACCGCAGGCGGGAACGCACTCGCGCCCAACTCCACCGTCACCTGGAAAGGCACGCTCACGCCGCCTCATGCCGGCAATTACTGGCTCTATCTTCAGGCCATGGGTACCAACGCCAGCATTCGGCTTGACGGAAAGCGTCTGGCCGGCACCGGAGCCTTCCAGGGTGGCGTCCACGGAGACATTCTGCAAGCCAACCAGGACAACGTCGTGCCCACTCCTGACGGTCTGGACAACGTGCGCCGCGTGGTTGAATTGACTGCGGCGCCGCATGCGATCGAGATCAGCACCAGCCCCGACTCATCGAACGCGCCCGTGCAGGTGCGCCTCAACTGGTGCACCCCCGAGCAGCGCAGGGCCGATCACGAAGCAGCGATCGCGGCCGCGAAGAACGCAAAGGTTGCCGTCGTCTTTCTATGGACACGCCTTGAACCCGTCTTCGGGCTTCCCGGCGATCAGGACAAGCTTGTTGAAGAAATTGCCGCCGTCAACCCCAACACCATCGTGGTCCTCAACACCAGCCAGCCCGTCGCTTTGCCCTGGGTCGACAAGGTCAAAGCGGTTCTGGAAATGTGGTGGCCCGGCGATGAAGGCGGCTGGTCCACAGCCAACCTGCTGCTCGGCAAGAGCAGTCCCGCGGGCCGTCTTCCTGTCACCTGGGGCAAGAGCCTCGCGGACTATCCCGCTACCGATCCCAAGCATCCCGAGCGCTCTCACAAGGGCGTGGACGGCAAAACTACCTACAGCGAAGGCGTCAACGTGGGTTATCGCTGGTTCGATAAAGAAAAAATCGATCCGCTCTTCGCCTTCGGCCACGGCTTGAGCTACACCACCTTTCAATACTCCGGCCTCAAGGTCGATAAATCTGCCGACGGCGGACTCGACGTGAGTGTGAACATCAAAAACACCGGCAG
>PMOF01000034.1:11291-14376 GCA_003162495.1 Acidobacteriaceae bacterium | reverse complement strand
GGAGAAGAAGCCGTGAAGAAGCTTCGCGCGGCGGGCGTTGACGCAGACGTGCTGCAGTTTGATATCACCAAGTCAGCCGATTACAAATCCGCTTACGATTATTTCGACTCGAGGTATGGGCGGCTCGACATTCTTGTCAACAACGCTGGCATTGCCGCAGGCAAATTTCCGGGCACCGGCCCGGAACACTCCGCCGCGCAGGTGCCGATTGAACTGCTGCACAAAGTTTTCGAAACCAATTTTTTCGCGCTGGTAGCGCTGACCAATGTGCTGTTGCCGCTTCTCAGGAAGAGCGCGGCCGGACGCATCGTAAACTTGTCCAGCATTCTCGGCTCGCTCACCCTGCACGCCGATCCGAAGTCACCGATCTATGACGCGAAATCGTTTGCCTACGACGCATCAAAGACCGCGCTCAACGCCTATACCGTGCATCTAGCCTATGAACTGCGGAACACGAAGATCAAAGTGAACTCGGCTCATCCGGGCTGGGTCAAGACGGATATGGGCGGCGAGCAAGCGCCCATGGAACTGAGTGAGGGCGGCAAGACAAGCGCTGCGCTGGCTACACTCCCGGAGGACGGCGCGAGCGGCGGCTATTTCCATCAGGGCAACGCGCTGCCATGGTAGGCGAGTCGGCATCCAGGCCAGCCCGCCAGAATCGATGCGTTGAACAATAACTATTTTTCAACGCATCTTCTGCACGAGTGCGCTCCGCAATCCTTAGATGGCGATCTTGGTTTCGATCGTGTCGTAGTTGGCGCGCATTCCGCGGGCAGTGGCATCGAGAAGACCGGCGCTGGCCAATGCTTTGACGTCTGCGTGGACGTTGCTGTAATCGCGTCTGAGCGCCTTGGCCAGGGCTCGGACGCTGATGACGTTGTTGTGGCGCACGTAGCGCAGCAGTTCCATCCGTTTACCGGTCAGGACACGCGCAAGTGCGTCCCAACTTTCAAACGCCAGACGGCGCTCATGGAAAGTCTCGCCGCGCTCGGCGCGATGCCACGCGTCGATGAACTGGCGCGAGGCTTCGTCTTCCATCGCACCGCCAACCGTCAATTTCACATCGCTCATTGCATCCCTCGCAATCTCCGCACATCAGACCAGAAATCGGCGATCAACCGCTCGACAGTGCTGAATGCATAGTCTGTCTCAGCTCCCTGGAAATGCCGATGATCGCCCTTGCCACGCTCATTGTCGTAGCCAACCTTCCGAACGCCAGAACGGCCATAGAACAACGAATACTTCAGCCCGTGTGTGGACGGAGGAACCGACGATGGGACACGCCAGAGCACCATCTCCACAATTGCACCATCGTCATAGTCGATGCGCTGGCGAAAGAGCAGTTCGGCTTTCATCTCGCTCTCATGATGGCATTATAAGCCATATGGCCACAGCTGCCATATTCCTAGCGGTCATCTTTTTCAGGTTTCGCTCAATATTCGCCATTTTGATATAATCTCCCCATGGACTTTCAATTGGTCACGGCCTACAAGCCCAGGGGCGACCAGCCGCGGGCGATCGAAGAACTAATGGAGGGGCTTGCGGCCGGGGAACGCCACCAGGTGCTGCTGGGCGTGACCGGGTCGGGCAAGACCTTCACCATGGCCAAGGTCATTGAGCAGTCCAACCGCCCGGCGCTGATCCTGGCGCACAATAAAACCCTGGCCGCCCAGCTTTACCACGAGTTCAAGCAGTTCTTTCCCGGCAATGCGGTCGAATATTTTGTAAGTTATTACGACTACTACCAGCCCGAAGCCTACATTCCCGCCGGGGACCTCTACATCGAGAAGGAAGCCACGATCAACGAGGAGCTCGACAAGCTGCGGCTCTCTGCCACGCGCAGCCTGTTTGAGCGCCGCGACGCAATCATTGTGAGTTCGGTGAGCTGCATTTACGGGCTTGGTTCGCCTGAGGCTTACTACGGGATGCTCCTGCTGCTGGAAAAAGGCCAGCGCATCAGCCGCCAGGACATTACGCGGCGGCTGGTTGAGATTCTCTACGAGCGCAATGACGCGGACTTCCGGCGCGGGACCTTCCGGGTGCGCGGCGACGTGATCGAAGTCTTCCCTACCTACGACGAGATGGCTTACCGGATCGAGTTGTTCGGCGACGAGATTGAATCGCTTGCGCAGATCGATCCGCTGTTTGGAACCGTCAAGCAGAAATACGCGCGGCTGCCCATCTATCCCAAGAGCCACTACGTGGTGCAGCCCGAGCGCCGGGGTGCGGCCGTTGACTCGATTGTTAAAGAGCTGAGCGAGTGGGTGCCGGAGCTCGAGTCGCAGGGCCGGATGGTCGAGGCGCAGCGCGTTCACCAGCGGACGCGGTTCGACCTCGAGATGATCAAGTCCATGGGCTATTGCCACGGGATTGAAAATTATTCGCGGCACTTTTCCGGCCGCTTGCCCGGCGAGCCCCCGCCCACGCTGCTCGATTACTTTCCCCGCGATTTTCTGCTGTTCGTAGACGAAAGCCACGCCACGATTCCCCAGGTGCATGGCATGTGGTACGGCGATCAGAGCCGCAAACAGAACCTGGTCGACTACGGCTTCCGCCTGCCCTCGGCCCGCGACAACCGGCCCTTGAAGTTTGAGGAATTTGAGAATCGCATCCACCAGACGATTTATGTATCGGCCACACCCGGACCGTACGAGCTGACCAAGTCGGCCGGAGTGGTAGTGGAGCAGGTCATCCGGCCCACAGGCCTTGTTGATCCCGAGGTGGAGATTCGGCCAGTGAAGGGGCAGATCGACGACCTGCTGGCGGAGATTCGCGATCGCGCCAAGAGAAACGAACGAGTGCTGGTCACCACGCTCACCAAACGCATGTCAGAGGACCTGGCCGGCTACTACACTGAGGTCGGGGTGCGCTGCCGGTATATGCATTCCGAAATTGAAACGCTGGAGCGGGTCAAGCTGCTGGCTGGGCTGCGCAAGGGCGAGTACGACGCCCTGATCGGCATCAACCTGTTGCGAGAAGGGCTGGATCTGCCGGAGGTCTCGCTGGTGGCGATCCTGGACGCGGACAAGGAGGGGTTTCTGCGCTCGGCAGGCTCGCTGATCCAAACCATGGGCAGGGCCGCGCG
>PMOF01000034.1:0-11226 GCA_003162495.1 Acidobacteriaceae bacterium | reverse complement strand
ACGCCGCAATCGATTATCAACACCATGGATATGGGATTGGCGCAGATTTTGAAAGCCGAGTACGGCGACGTGGAAGTGGAAGAAGTGGCAGGAATGCCTGAGTTCACCACCCAGGCGGAGCTGGACACGTATATCGCCACCCTTGAAACAGAGATGCGCGAGGCGGCCAGGAAGTTCGAATTCGAGAAAGCGGCGCGGCTGCGCGACCGCATCAAGGAGCTCAAGGAGAAGGAGTTTCTTTTCGGATGAGGGCGCCGCAGGCTGCGCGTGTTTGCTCGCGAAGGCGCGCGCTCAAATCTACGGCGTCGAAAGCACTTCCGTCAAAGTAAAGCCTTCGAACGACGGCGTGCTGGTATAGCGGATTCTGGCGCGGATGGTGGCATCCGGCGATAGCCGCTCGAGCGACGCCTTCGGCGCGCTTCTGTAGAAATCCTTCAGCCGGTCAAATCCGTTGCTATTTCCCAACGCGCGAAGAACAACGGCAATCCCGCGCTTCGGCTGCATGCCGGGCGGGTAGTGCGGCAGCCGCGCGCGGGGTATCGGCAGATTCTTGCACTGCGGGCCATCCGGATTCGTGGTGCGGATGCAGTAATCGATGGTGAAGCATTCCTTGGACGTTCTACCCATGCAGGTGTTCACCAGAGGCTCGGGAAGCCAGACCAGGACGATGCTGTCTCCGGCGTTCGCGAATTCCGGCGCCTGCACATAAAGCGTCTGCTCCATCTCAGTAGAACCTGCCTGGCCGGCTGCTGCCCCCGCAAAGGCGGCGGACGGAGAATTCCCCGCCATTTTCGGCGCAGCCGCACAAACGATCGCAGCGAGTATCCAGGCCGCCGCAGGAATTTGATGCGTCAGGCGCATCGATGAAAATCGCAAAGCGTTTCGGTTGAGGCGCGGAAGGATATCGTGCATTTCACGCTCCATCTCGGCAGTCGCTCTGAATATATCCCATTGCCGCGCTGACGATCGCGCTCAATGCTTCCTGTGCCAGCCTCTTGAACACTTGCCGCCTGCGCCTGCCCTGGATCGACTCACTGGGACGAAGCGCCTAATGCAACTTTTTCATTTTTTCTTTCATCTTAAGAATGGATAGATACGTCAATGCATGCCGGTTCGTTGCTCGGGCGCGCGGGATTCAGGTAAACATGGCCACAATCTTACTGGTGGATAACGATCCGCTTCAAGCGTTCCTGCGCAAGTCCATTCTGGAGCGGCGATTCAAAGATGTACAACGGGTTGGCGATGCCGCCGAGGCACTTTGCCTGGTGGAGCAGCCTAAGTTCGCAGGCAATCTCGGCCTCGTGATCTCCGGCCAGCATCGGCCGGGAATCGGCGGCCCGGCATTTGTGGCAGAGCTGCACGAGCGCCTTCCTCAACTCCCGGTGCTGGTGCTGGGCAGCGCTCGCGAGGCTGCGGCCGACTATGCGGGCAACTGCGCACGGTTCCTTGCCAGGCCGGTCGCCACCGAGCAAATGCTGGCGGCCGCGGGCCAGCTGATGGCGCAAAAATAACGATATTTAGAGTCGTTTGCAGGATTCTCTTCAAGACCCAAATCCGCAAGAACCGCCGTGGCCCGCCATCTCCACCCATAGTGTGAGCCACATCACACGCTGACCGCCTATGATGGATTGAGGATACCCATATTGAGAGGCCGTTTGGCCTGGGGTCTCAATGCGACAATCATGGTGGAGTAATCAATGGCAGCGTTCGGTAGTTTTGCGCTTCTTATCGCCTTGGCATTGGCGGCTTATAACCTGCTGGCAGGAGCTCTGGCACTGCGGTGGATTGCCACTGGGCAGCCCGCGGCCATCTCGCCCGAACGGCTGGCGGATACGGCGCGCCGGGCCGGCATTGCCAGTTTTGTGGCCGTCACGGCGGCCGCCTTCGCGTTGATCTGGTCGGTATTCGCCAACGATTTTTCCATCGCCTACATCACCGAGCACTCCAACCGCGCCCTGCCGGGGCCGTATAAATTCTCCGCCATGTGGAGCGGACAGGAAGGCTCTCTGCTGCTGTGGGCCTGGCTGCTGGCCGCCTATGGGTTTGTGTTGCGGCTTACGCACAAAACTGACGTCAAGCTCTACGCCTACGCGGGCACGATCCTGGCCTCGGTGCAGGTGTTTTTTCTGCTGATTCTTAACTTTGCCGCGCCCCCGTTTGCGCTGTTGCAGGGCGCCGTTCCAGACGACGGCAACGGGTTGAATCCGCTGCTGCAATATCCGGAGATGGTGATTCATCCGCCCATGCTTTACCTGGGCTACGTGGGCTTCTCCGTCCCCTTTGCGTTCGCCCTCGGCGCGCTGATGATGCGCTACCCCGGCGAAAAGTGGATCAGGGTCACGCGCATATGGACCATGGTGACCTGGCTGTTCCTCACCGCCGGCATCTTTCTGGGCATGCACTGGGCTTACGCGGTGCTGGGCTGGGGCGGCTATTGGGGTTGGGATCCGGTCGAGAACGCAAGCTTCATGCCCTGGCTCACCGGTACCGCCTTTCTGCACTCGGTGATGATGCAGGAGAAGAAAGGCATGATGAAGAGCTGGAACGTGTGGCTCATCTTCTCCACTTTTCTGCTCACGCTGCTGGGCACGCTGCTTACGCGCGCCGGCCTGGTGAGTTCAGTGCATGCCTTTGCGCAGTCGTCCATCGGCACATGGTTTGTGGTGTTCATGGGGCTTGTGCTGGCAGTGTGCATCTTTACATACGTCTTGCAGCGCAGCCATTTGCAAAGCGAACACCACCTCGAATCGCTGGTCAGTCGGGAGTCGAGCTTCCTGTTCAACAATCTGGTGCTGCTCACGGCCTGTTTCGTCATTCTTTGGGGAACGCTTTTCCCTATCCTTTCCGAATACGTGGTGGGCAACAAGGTCACCGTGGGTGCTCCCTGGTATAACCGCGTGGCGATTCCCATCGGACTATTTCTGCTGTTTTTGACCGGTGTAGGACCGCTCCTTCCCTGGCGATCCACATCGCTCAAAAGCATTCGGCGGAATTTTGTGCTGCCCGTGATCGCGCTTTGGGCCACCGTGATTGTGTGCCTGGCGGTGGGTGTCCGGCCCTGGAAGGACGGAGCGTTCGACTACGGCAACTTCTTTGCGCTGGTGGCCTTCTCTCTCGCCGCCGGCGTCATGACCGCGATTCTGTCCGAGTTCCTGCGCGGAGCCGGAGTGATTTCGCGGCAGACGGGGCGCAACGTGTTCGCGTCCACCTGGCTGCTCACGCGGCGCAACACGCGGCGCTATGGCGGCTACATCATCCACATCGGCGTGGTGGTGATTGTGATTGGGCTGGCGGGGTCGGCCTTCAACCGCAACGTGGAACGCGAAATGGGACTGCACGACAAGCTGCTCATCGGTCCTTATACGCTGGAGTGTGTCGGCTTCACGCAGGATTCCAATCTGAATTTCAATTCCGAGTATGCCCTGCTGGACGTATACAAGGGCGGCAAAAAGCAGTTCCAGATGTCGCCGGAGAGACGCGAATATCTGGCCAGTGGGCAGCCGCAGACCATGGTGGCAATTCACTCCATTCCCAGCTGGGACCTGTATGTAGTGTTTGAGGGCACCAATCCTGACAGCGGGCAGCCGATCATCAAGGCTTTTCTGAATCCGCTGGTGGGTTGGATCTGGGCCGGCCTCGTAGTGCTGGTGTTTGGCACGCTGATCGCGCTGGTGCCCAGCCTGAGCCCGGCAACGGCTTCCTTGCGTGTGCCCGCAGCGCGCATCGTTCCGAGCGAGCCGGCGCTGAAGGGCGGCCGCTGAATGGGGGCTCGCTCGCGTTTGAATTTCTGGATCAGGACGGCGCAGGCGGCCACGCTTGCGGTCGCGGTCTGCTTCTCGATCGGCGCCACGGATGCGAGTTCGCGTTTTAACAATCTGAGCCACCGGCTCATGTGCACCTGCGGCTGCGCGCAATTGCTGGGCGAGTGCAATCACGTGGGCTGCCCGAACTCCCCGCAGGAACTCGCCGAATTGCGCGCGGCCATCGCGGGCGGCACAAGCGACGACGACATCCTGGCTTCGTTTGCATCCAAATACGGGGCCACCGTGCTGGCCGCGCCCACCACGCATGGTTTTGATTTAGTGGCGTGGATTGCACCCTTCGCCGTGTTTGCGGCGGCGCTGCTGGGCACCGTTCTGCTGGTGCGGCGATGGGCCGGTGTCTCCGTGAGCCCAACGCCGGCGGTGGCGGGTAATGCGGCAAATGAGGACCCGGCAGACCGGGTGCGACGGGAAANNGGCGCGGCGCTGATGGTGGCGCTGCTGATTTACACCTTCTGGCCGGAGAACGTCTTCGCCAGCCAGCGCGAGAAAACGCGCCTGGATTATCTGCTGGAGCGCAAGGAACAGCTTTATGAAAATCTGCGCGACCTGAACTTCGAATACCGCGCCGGAAAATATCCGGAAGAGGACTTTCAAGCGCAGCGGACGCTTCTAGAAAACGAGGCAGCGCAGTTGCTGGCCGAGATCGATCATTTGCAGCAGGCTTAACAGTGGATTTGTTGCTTTGAAAGGGCACGGCTTCAGCCGTGCCCTTTCAAAACCGCGGAGCTTTTTCGCGCGGGGTTTTAAAAAAAAGGACCCTCTCACAAATATGAAATCGACCCAGACCGCAGTTTGCACTTTTACATTGAGCCTGCTCTTGACAGGCGCTTTGGCCCAGGCCGCAACCGTCACCGGCACAGTGACCAACAAGACCACCAACAAGCCTGTTGTAGGCGACACGGTTGTGCTGGTCGACGTGCAGGCGGGCATGGGCGAAGTGGCTCATGCGACCACCGACGCCAAAGGCCACTATGCGCTGAACGAGCCCGGCAGCGGCCCTTACCTGGTGCGCGTAACTCATCAGGGCGCCGGCTACTTTATTGCCGCGCCGCAGGGCGACACTCCGGGCGACATTCCCGTCTATGACGTGGCCGCAAAAGTGCAGGGCGTCTTTATCGAGGCCGACGTGCTGGAGGTCGAGACGGACAACGGCCAGCTCAAGGTGACCGAGCGATATTTTGTGCACAACACCAGTTCTCCGCCGTTGACGCAGTGGAGCGCGCACTCGTTTGAGGTCGTGCTGCCCGACGAGGCGGTGCTGAATGGCGCGGGCGCGCAGAGGCCCAGCGGCCTGCCTACTTCAGCCAAGCTGGATCCGGATGGACCCAAGGGACACTACTCCTTCAACTTCCCGATCCAGCCCGACGAGGCCGACAAGGACACGCTCTTCCAACTCAGCTACAACCTGCCCTACGACGGCGGCGAGTTCACATTCCACGCTCAGGAATCGCTGCCTGCCGACAACCTTGCTGTGCTGCTGCCCAAGAGCATGACCTTCGCGGCAGCGGCGGGAACCGGGTTCAAGATGGTGCCGCAGGATTCGGCCACGCAGACCTATGTAGCCAAGAATGCGATTCCCGGCAAACCAGTGGACTTTACCGTTTCAGGCACCGGGTCGATGCCCCGCGAGGCGCAGGGCGCGGGCGGAGAAGGCGGCGCTCCTGAAGCGGGAACAGCCGCGCCCACCGGACAACCCGGCGGAGGCATCGGTACGCCCATCGACACCCCCGATCCGCTCAGCAAATACAAGTTTTGGATTCTCGGCGGCCTGGCTTTGTTGCTGGCGGCAGCAGCGGCGTTTCTGCTGCGCAAGCCGACAGGCACATTCGCTACGATTCCGGCAGTGGACGCAGGAGCAGTAGCTTATCCGGCGGTTGCTTCGTCAAAGAGCACCGCGCTGCTCAACGCTTTAAAGGAAGAGCTTTTTGCGCTGGAGAGCGAAAAGATAAACGGGACCATTACGCCCGAAGAGTACGCATCGACCAAGGGAGCTCTGGAGACCGTCCTACGCCGCGCGTTGAAACGAAGTTCCTAGCTTCTAAGAAATAAGTGCCGGCCTGTCTTCGAGGATTCTCAGGTCGCAAATTCGAACCCTCTCGACTTTGGGCAGCGCAGGCGCCGGTGCACCCGCCCGCTGAACGATTGTTCCCTTGTCCCTAGTCCCCAGTCCCTGTTCCCTGTTCCACTGTATGCTTTCGAAATGAAGACCCTGCTTCGCACGCTTCTTTATCTCGCGCTCATCGTCTGGCTGGGCGCGGAGATTTTCTTTCCCGTCGTGGCAGCCATCACGTTTATGACTCTGCAGGCAGACACCCATACGGCGGGCACGATTGTCGGCCAGTTGCTGCGCATCCTGCACGGCATGGGACTCGTATCGGGAATGGTTGCGCTGGCGTTGCTGGCTCTGGCTCCGGCCTGGGCCATCTACAAGCCGCGCGCGGTGCTCGCGCCCATGGGGCTGCTGATACTGATGATTGCATGCACCGCCTATTCGCAATTCAAGGTCATTCCGGCCATGGAGCGCGATCGCGTCGCAGTCGGAGGCGTGATCGACGCTGTGGATGCCGACAATCCAAGCCGCGTGCATTTCAACAAGCTCCACAATCGCAGCGAACATGTGGAGGAAGCGATTCTGCTGCTGGGCCTGGCTACAGTGGTGCTGGTGGCGCGGGCGGAAAGCGTGGGAGCGTAGGAACTGAGGGACTAGGGACTAAGGGACTGGGAGAGGCGCTGTTCTGATTCGTGCAGTCCCACCCTTGCAGCAAAAACAAATACGCGTCATGGATAGGGCACCCCAACCTGGATCGGCTCGAACCGCGCTTTCCTTTCTCTATTCTCTTGTTTCTATTTCCCAGTCCCTTAGTCCCTAGTCCCTGTTCCCTGGTCCCTCAGTCCCAGTTCCCTGCTCCTGTATCATCGAAGAGGTTCTGAAGCGCGTATTTCATCGTGCAGGGACCGCTATGGGACGTGCATGAAGACTGGCATTATCGGCCTGCCGCAGGTGGGCAAAACTTCGCTGTTCAAGATTCTGACCAAAGCCAAACTCGACGATCGCGGTCACTCGCGCGAGGAACACATCGGCGTGGCCCGCGTGCCGGACGAGCGGCTGGAAAAGCTGGCGGCCCTCTATTCTCCGAAGAAAACCACCTTTGCGACCGTCGAGTACGTGGACGTGGCCGCCATCGGGCAGGAGGCGCTGAAGGAGACGGCTTTCCTCACCAGCCTGCGCAATGTGGACGCGCTGATTCACGTGCTGCGCGCCTTCGAGGAGGACTCGATTGCGCACGTAGGTCCCATAGACCCTTTGCGCGACATCAAGAACGTCGAATTCGACCTGATGATCAGCGATCTGACGCAGGTGGAGAAGCGCCTCGAGCGCCTGGAGAAGGACCTGAAGAAAGGCCGCACCAGTGAACTGGAACGCGAACAGGCTTTGCTTCTCCGCTCAAAAGATGCGCTTGAGAGGGAACAGCCCCTGCGCGAACTGGAAATGACGGCGGACGAGAAAAAGCTCATCAAGGGCTTTATGTTCCTATCGCAAAAGCCCATGCTCTATGTGCTTAACATCGGCGAAAGCGCCACCCTCGGCGACGACCTGAACGCTGCCGTGAGCCTTTACAAACTCAACGAAGTGGCGCAGCGGCCGAACGCCGCCGCCACTGCGATCTGCGGCAAAGTCGAAGCCGAGCTGGCGGAGATGGACGACGAGGAAGCTGCTGAATTCCTGGGCAGCTATGGCCTGCATGAGAGCGGCCTGGTGCGATTGATCCGCAAGAGCTATGAGCTGCTTGGCCTCATCAGCTTTTTCACGGCAGGCGAGGACGAGTGCCGCGCGTGGACCATTCCGCTGGGCTCGAAAGCCCCGCAGGGCGCGGGCGCCATCCACTCCGATCTCGAACATCACTTCATTCGCGCCGAGACCATTCGCTGGGACACGCTGCTCGAGGCAGGCTCAGAGGCCGCGGCCAAAGCCAAGGGCACGCTGCGGCTCGAAGGCAAGGAATACGTGGTGCAGGATGGCGACGTAATGCACATTCGCCACAGCGGGTAAAAATAATTGCTGAAGCTCTCCCTCATGCTTGGCGCAATTGCCGCGCTGGCCGACGTAGCCGGCGGCCTGGTGCTGGTGCGCGCGCGCGGAGTAGAACGCTATCTGCGCTACTTCGTGGCCCTCGGCGCCGGCTTCCTGATGGCGACAGCGCTGATCGAGATGACGCCCGAGAGCCTCAAAATGAGTCCCCGGCTGGGACCGATTCTCATCATGGCCGGCTACTGCGTGGTGCATCTGCTGGAACACACCATCAGTTCCCATTTCCACTTTGGCGAAGAAACCCACCACGGCGAGTTCGTCTCGCGGCATACGGGCAACGCCGTGATGGCCGGGCTCAGCGTGCATGCGCTGTTTGACGGCGTGGCCATCGGCTCCGGCTTTGTGGTCTCGAACTGGCTGGGCTGGCTGATTTTTCTGGCGATTCTTCTGCACAAGGCGCCGGAGGGGTTCACCATGGCCTCCGTGATGCTTGCCAGCGGACGCAGCAGGACCGTTGCGTTCTACTCGGCCGTGGCGCTGGCGGCTGCCACGCTGCTGGGCGTGCTGGTCATCGAACTGGTGCCGCGCTGGGTGCCGTTCGGATTGCCGATCTCCGCGGGCGTGGCCCTGTATGTGGCGGCCACCGACCTGGTGCCAGAGGTCAATCGCGAGCCGGGAATTCGCATGGCGCTGGTGTTTTTTGCGGGCGTCGCGGCGTTTCTGCTGTTGCGGATGATCTTGCCTGCGCTATAAGCCGTGGCTGCTGAAGCCAAATCTTCCCGCGTAGAGCCTGCCCAACAGCCGCGCGTAATCCCACGCAACCCTGAAGTTGGCCTTACTGGCTCCGCGGTAGCGCTGGCCGAAGATAAACGGAACCTCTTCGACCGAATGGATGTGGCCGCGCACCAGAATCTCAAGCAACAGCTTGAACCCGGCAGACTGCAGCTTGACTTGATCCAGGCACTCGCGGCGCACCATGAAGAATCCCGACATGGGGTCCTTGGCGCGCAGCCGGGACTTTTGCAGTGGCCACGTCACCCATACCGCTGCCGCGGACAGAAACTTTCTAACTGGATTCCATGCGCCCAACTCGCCGCCCGGAGTGTAGCGGCTGCCGATCACCAGATCGCGGCCCTCCAAAATGGGCGCTAACAATTTCGGCAGCAGCTCCGGCGGATGCTGGAGGTCGGCATCCATCACGCCCAGGATCGCGGCGTCCGTGTGCCGCCATCCGTAGAGCACGGCGCCCGACAGCCCCCGTTCCCCTTTGCGCACCAGCAGCCTCACGCGCGGGTCTTCAGCAGCGATTGCGGAAACTACCTCAGCTGTCCCGTCGCGGCTGTCGTCATCGACGACAAGAATTTCGTAAGTAATTTTGAGGGGATCGATGACGGAACGGATATGCCGAAGCAAGCCGCCGATATTCTCGGCTTCGCAGAGCGTGGGAATCACCAGCGCCAGCGTTTCCTGTGCGCGTTCGACCCGCCCCGCGTCGGGCAGCTGCGGCACTGCTCCCGCGACTAACGCCATATCGAGTTATTTTAACTTAGAATCGGCGCAGTAGTCATCCCGGCGCACTGCGACTTTCGTGCCACCGCAATTGAATGAACCAACAGACTTAACGGGCAAATGCCCTTTGGCCCGCGAAAGGTTCGCAGTAAGATGAACTGAATCAGCCGCTCTGTCGTCCAATGCATACGGGCAGCAATGCCGTGACGATGCCCTCTTTAGTAATAAGCGAAGGTCTGGAATGCGATGGTCCGGAAAGTGGAGAAATCTCGGTTTGAAACGTAATCGATTATTGCGGGAGTTCTGGCCGGTTCTGCTTTTCACAGTGCTCGGTTTTTTAGTCATGGGTTATCATCCCGGCGCGGAAGATGACGGGGTTTATTTGACCGCGGTCAAGGCGGACTTGAATCCCCATCTCTTTCCCCACGACGCACCGTTCTTTCAGTTGCAGATGCGCAACAGCACCTTCGATACAGGTATGGCGCTCTTTGTCCGCCACACAGGCACTCCGTTGGGGTGGGCGGAACTGCTCGGCCAGTTGACCTCAATCTTCCTGGTGTTGTGGGCCTGCCGCAGCATTGCCGGCCGGCTCTTCAGCGAAACCGCGGCGCGATGGGCGGCCGTGGCCATGGTGGCCACCATGCAAACGCTGCCCGTGGCGGGCACCGCTCTGTTTGTGATGGACCAGTATCTGCACCCCCGTAATCTGGCCACAGCCCTCATCCTGATCGGCGTGTCGCGGATTTTGGCGGGCAGATCGTGGCAAGCTTTGCCGCTGGTAGCGCTGGCCGTGTTGCTGCATCCGCTGATGGGGGTCTTCGGCATCTCTTTCTGCGCTGTGCTCACTCTGACGCTCTCAGAACCCGTTCGCGTGCAACTGCGCCAACTGCGCACGCGGCTGGTTGCTGCGGGAGCGACCTCGGCCGCGGCATTCCTTCCGTTAGGATGGATTTTCGAGCCGCCCACGCCAACGTGGCTGGAGGCTTTGCACAGTAGGCATTGGTTTCGAGTGTACGAGTGGAAGTGGTACGAGTGGGTCGGCGCACTTGCGCCGCTGGCGTTGTTCTGGCTGGTGGCGCGCGTAGCCCGCAAGCGCGGAGAAACCAATCTGGCCCCGTTCGCAACCGCCGTTTTCATCTATGGCGTCTTTCAGCAGGCGGTGGCCATGGTGCTTCTGGGGCCGCGGGCGCTCATCGTCTTCAGCGCCCTCGAACCGATGCGCTACCTCCAACTGGTTTATGTGTTCATGGCGCTTGTGGGGGGCGCTTATCTGGGCAGGTATGTCCTGCAGGCGCGTGTAGGCCGCTGGGCGATTTTTTTGATCGTGAGCAGCGGCGGCATGTGCCTGGCGCAGCGGCAACTGTTTCCGGCCGGCGAACACATTGAGTTTCCATTCACGCCACCCGCCAACGCCTGGCTGCAAGCGTTCGACTGGATCAAGCACAATACTCCTGAAGACGCATACTTCGCGCTCGACCCCCACTATCTGGCCGCCCCGGGCGAAGACTATCACAGCTTCCGCGCATTGGCTGAGCGCAGCCAGTTGGCCGACGCCATCAAAGACACCGCAGTTATCACCAAGGTTCCCGAGTTGGGGCCGGAGTGGAAGCGGGAGTTGGATGCCCAGGCCGGCTGGACCCACTTCCAGCTTGCGGAATTCGAGCGGCTGAAGTCGGAATTTGGCGCGGACTGGGTGCTGATTGCCTATCCCGCTCCCGTCGGCTTAGTTTGCCGATGGCACAACGCCACCCTCACGGTCTGTCAAATCCCATAAGAAAATGCGGACACAGAACCGACCGCAGTCGCTCCTGTTCCCCGTATCCTATTCCCTGTTCCCTAGTCCCTAGTCCCTAGTCCCTGGTC
>PMOF01000036.1 GCA_003162495.1 Acidobacteriaceae bacterium | reverse complement strand
CGGATGCATAACGAGGCGGTTTCTGGCAGTTACGCCGCATCTCCGGGAGATACGTCGCTGCGCATCAAGAAGGTTGCGCCAGTTGGTGGTCTTTGAGCAAATCTCCTTTTGACAAGTGTTAAGCGACAGGCTACAGTTGAACAGATGAAGATAAGGGACTTCGTTCATAAAGGCCTGAAGAGGCTTTATGTTGAAGACAACGCAAAAGGGGTTCCGGCCGAAGCGGCTGACAAGCTGCGCAAGATGCTTGCCTTTTTGGATGCCCTTGAGGACGTCGAGGAATTGCGAGGGCTTCCCAACTGGAGGGCTCATTCGCTGACCGGGGACCGCAAAGGCACCTGGAGTCTGAGCGTAACCGGCAACCTGCGTTTGACCTTTACCTTCGACGCCGCAGAGAAAGAAATTTGCAGAGTGAACCTAGAGGACTACCACTAGAAAGTCAGGAGAGAATGCCATGCCTATGAAGAGTCCTCCCCATCCGGGAGATTTTATTCGGACGGAGATCGTGGAGGCGGCCGGTTTGTCCGTAACGGCGACGGCGGCGGCCCTCGGCGTATCCCGGCCCGCGTTGTCCAGCTTGCTCAACGGCAAAGCTGGCCTGTCCGGCGACATGGCTCTGCGCATCGAGAAAGCATTCGGAGTGAAGATGGACACGCTGATGCGGATGCAGTCGGCGTACGAGATTGCCCAGACGCGCAAGCGGGAGAATCTGATCCGGGTGCGGAAGGTTTTGAGGGCGGCGTGAGGCGGGCTTCGCTCCGGCCCTACGGGACGGAGGATTTCTGCGGGCCTGTCCCCCGGATTTCGTCCGCTGCGGCGGACTTCATCCGGGGCTATTCTCACGTCCTCCCTACGGGAGGCCACGGCGGTGGGGCAGACCCGCTGGAGCGCCGGAGAGATTCGTGGTCTCCTACCCTTGACGCGATGAAGCTGCGTCAAGGATGGGGCACCCGGCACCCGGCTATCCCACTCATCGCGATAGTGCTGCGATGAATGGGGCACAGAACGTTTGACGGAACTAGGGTGACAATCGATGTTGTTGGTATGGGCTTTCCGTCTACAAGAGTCGTCTGCGGATCAAATCCAGCGCCTGCTGGGTAGCGAATTCCCTCACCCGCTCCCGATCCCCGCGAAATGTCTTTTCGATGGACTCGGTCTTTGTGGCGTCGGAGAGCGCGATGTGGACCAGGCCAACAGGTTTGTTAGGAGTTGCGCCGTTAGGGCCGGCGATGCCCGTCACGCCCAATCCCAGCGTGGCGCCGGTGCGCAGACGGATGCCTTCGGCCATGGCTTCGGCCACCTCAGACGACACCGCGCCGTGCTGGACGATAAGCGACGCGGGCACCTGCGCGAACGCGGTCTTGAGCGCGTCGGAGTAGACAACCGCGCCGCCCAGGAACGATCGCGATGCGCCGGGAACCTGGGTGATGCGCTCGGCGATCATGCCGCCGGTGCAGCTTTCGGCCACGGCCAGCGTGGCCTGGCGCAGGCCCAGGTAATAAAGCACAATCTGCTCTAGCGATTCACCGTCCGAGGAGTAGAGCCAGTCTTCAAGCGCCTCTTCCAGGCGGCCCGCCAGCTCGTCCACGCGTCGCTGCGCAACTGCGGCGTCGGCCTTGGAGCACAGCAGCGTGAGCTGGATGTCGCCCGCATGGGCCAGGATGGTAGTTTCAACATCGGTGTAGGTGGTGTAGATGGGGGCCAGCAGCTTGTCGGCCTGCGACTCGGGGATCATGGCCGCGCGCAGGGTGCGCCTGGCGATGGAACGCGGCGGCAGCGCGGCGCGCAGGCGCGGCACGCACTCGGCGTCAAACAGCGGGCGGCACTCGCTGGGCGGCCCCGGCACCAGCAGCACCAGCTTGCGGTAGCCGCCGAATTGCATGTCGAGCCACTGGCCGGGGGCGCTGCCGTTGGGATTGGGCAGCACGGTGGCGCCCTCCAGCACGTCCGCCTGCTTCAGGTTGTTGCTGGGAATCGGCAGACGCCATGACGCAGCGCGCGCGTGCAATGCAGCCACCTGTGTTGCGTCGCGCCGCAGGGTGAGTGAGAGCGCCTCAGCCACGGCTTCGCGGGTCAGGTCGTCCTCAGTNNACCAGGTCTTTGCGGCGGTCTCCAACAATGGTTTTAAAAGCCACGGTGACGCCGATCCCGTTGAGTTTTTCAGTCAGATAAAGGGAGTTGGTGTCCTGGCGCCAGGGGGTGAGCATCTCGGAGCCGACAGCGATGATTTCGGATTTCATAAGGGCAGCTCCTGGCTCTTAGCTCTTAGCTTTTAACCTCTAGTGTAGTGAGTCTGAAGTTCATCGAAGAACAACCGCAGATTCTTCGACTCACCACCCCCGAACTGAAAGACGTTCGGGGCCCCGTTCGCTCAGAATGACAGCAAGTTTTGTGTTGCGTATTTCAGACTCAGTACACTGGCTGGGATCATGAGATTTCGGACGCCATCATTCCCAGCCCGGCTTTGACGCGGATGTGTATTCCGAGGCTTAACAACTTAGAAGCTTGAGGCTGGAAGCCAGCAGCTAAAACAGACTGAGTCCTTCCACATCCAGGTCCACATCATAAATGGCGTCATGGGTGGCCAGGACCGTGGTGCCGAGAGGAGAAAAGGCAACGCCGACGAGATTGGTTCCGGCCAGGACCAGCGAGGCGTCGCCGTCGGGCGTCACGCGGACCAACCCGCGGCGGCCATGCAAACAGGCAGTCACATAGACGTTGGA
Organism: Acidobacteriaceae bacterium; assembly: GCA_003162495.1. Taxonomy (GTDB): domain Bacteria; phylum Acidobacteriota; class Terriglobia; order Terriglobales; family Acidobacteriaceae; genus Telmatobacter. The sequence continues at coordinate 7,216 of PMOF01000036.1, read as the reverse complement.
ATCCTTGTCGAGCGCCAGGCCCTGGGGACGTCCCAGGCCACGGTACCAGGCGCGGGTGGCGCCGTGACTATCAATGGCCCAGATTGCGTCATTGGAGGAAAGCGTGGGCCCGGTGACGAACAGAGAGCCTTCCGCGTTCACCGCGAGGTGATAGGCCGAGACGCTCGCCTCGAGGGTGGCGTAGACAAAGATCCGGCGCTGTTGATCGATTTTGAAAATAGTGCCGCTGCGGTCGCCCACAAAGAGATTGCCCTGGGCGTCAAAGGCTGCGCCGGTGGCCACGCCCATGCCTTCTGCGTAGATGGTGGACTCGCCCGCGGAGTCGATGCGATAAACGTTGCCCTCGGCGCGAGAGGTCACAAACAGGTCACCTTCGGGATTAAAGGCCAGGCCGGTTGCATTGAGGATGCCGGTCACGAAAGGCGTTCCGAGGCCATCGGGATTAATGCGCACAATGGAAACCGGGGTCTGCTTGCCGCGCGGGCCGGAGATGGTGGCGTAAATCATGCCCGATCGGCTCACGGCCGGACTGGTCACGGGGTGCAGATTGTCAGAGAGCTGGCGAGCCACGCGCAGCGGCACGGCGTTGCTCGCGCCAGAGGGGTTGCGGACTTCAACCAGGCCGGTGGCAGCCTGCTCCGGCACGCGCAGCGCCATGCGGGTGGGACGGCTCATCAGCACCTGGGCGGGGTGCCCGTCGACCAGGACCACCGGCGGGCCAAAGGCGAGCGGACCCAGATGAGCGCCGATGAGTTCGACCTCGCCAAAGGGCAGCGCGGCGGCGGGCAGGATGTCATCGATGCGGGGATCGGGGAGGACTTCAGTACCGGACTGGGTGCGCGGGCGGGGCATGTAGGCAGACCCTCTAGAACCAAATGCGTAACAGCGATGCTACACCCAAAGCATACAGCCCCGCGGCCACGTCATCGAAGACAATGCCCCAGCCCTCGGGGAGACTCTCAAGCTGCCGGGCCGGAAAAGGTTTGACGATATCGAAGAGGCGGAAGAGGGCCAAAGCGATCAGGCCGTGGCGCAGGTCGAAAGGACTGAAGAGCAGAGCGATCCATTGGCCGGCGACCTCGTCTATGACCACAAATTGCGGGTCTTTGCGGCCCGATTCGCGTGCCGCGATGGAGGCTGCCGGAACGCCGACAACGATGGCCAGAACAATGCCTACGGCAAGGGCGAAGAGCAGAGCGTGCGGCGTGGGATGGATAAATTTGGCGTAAGCGGCCCAAAGCAGAACGGCAGCCACCGACCCCCAGGTGCCTGGACCGGGCTTGCCCAGCCCTGCGCCGAAGAAGGTGGCGATGGTCCACGCCCACTTCGCTTTTGGTTTCTTGCTTTGCGCAGGAGTCGTGGCCGGTTGGCGATCAGTCGTCATCGGAGTCTCTGTCGCGACGCCCGCCGCCCAACTCCCCAAGGTCTTCCAACACCTCAGGGTCCAGGATCGGGGAGCTGATTTTGTAGACGCCCATAGCCCACTTGCCCAGGTCGATCTTGCGGCAGCGGTCGCTGCAGAAGGGGTAGTCTTCGTCGTTGAGGCGAACCAACATGCCGCATGTGGGGCAGCGAAGAAGTTTGGCGGATTTTTTCTTTGCGGGCATGGATCTATTCCACTCTACAGCGGACCAGAGACCACGCGGGCCACTACGTCGTATTCGTGAGCGTCGGTGATTTCAGCTTTGTAAAAGCGGCCGGGTTCGAGACAGGTCACGTTCTCGCCCAGGTCGGCGAAGTCGTTGATGTAAACCTTGCCATCGATTTCAGGGGCGTGGAACTGGGTGCGGCCTTCCCAAAGCATCGGCGTCTCCTCGCTCTCACCCTCGGCCAGGACCACTAACTCGCGGCCGACCCACTGCTGCTTGGCGCGCTTGGAGATGGATTGCTGCAGCTTCATCAGCCGGCGCTTCCGCGACTCGATGGTGCGCCTGGGAATTTTGGCATCGAGCGAAAATGCCCCTGAGCCCTCTTCGTCGGAGTAGCTGAAAACGCCGAGCCAGTCGAACCTGGCCTCAGTGATGAACTCTTCCAAAAGTTCAAAGTCGCGGAGCGACTCGCCGGGGAAGCCGACGATGAACGAAGTGCGGAGAGCGATGCCGGGAACGGCGGCGCGAACCTTTTCCAGCGTCTTCAGGAAAATCTCCGCGCCTGCGCCACGCTTCATCGTTTTCAAGACTGCCGGCGACGCGTGCTGCAGCGGCACGTCGAGATACTTGCAGATGTTGTCGTGCTTCGCAATCGTGTCGAGCAGTCTACCGGTAATGCGATTCGGATAAGCGTAGAGGAAGCGCAGCCAACGCAGCCCGTCGATGCGCGCCAGCGAATCAAGCAGCGTGGCCAGGCCGTCCTTGATGCCCAGGTCTTCGCCGTAGCAGGTCGTGTCCTGCCCGATGAGCGTGATCTCTTCCACGCCTCGGGCCACGAGTTGCTGAGCTTCGGCAACCACCGATTCAAACCTTCGCGACCGGAATTTGCCGCGCAGGTTGGGAATTACGCAGAAGGTGCAGGGGTGGTCGCAACCCTCGGCGATCTTTATATAGGCTGAAGATTTGGGAGTGGTCAGAAAGCGCGGCGTCGATTCGTCGTAGAGATAGGTGGGCAGCAGATGCGTCGCGCCCTTCCAGTCGTCGCGGCTGAAACGGCCCTGCTGTTCGCGCAGGTCGCCTTCGGGCCTGAAAGCCGGCTGCACGGCCTTATGCGTTGCGGCGCGCGATTCGACGCCGGGACGAACCTCGGCATGGCCGTTGGCGGTAAGAATGTTGAATGGAGAAATCGATGCCAATGCTGTGGCCGGCGCATTCGGTCCAATTCTGCCCAGCCCGGCGGCTTCTAGAATGGATTCCAGTTCTCCGGTGCCGACCACGGCGTCGACTTCCGGAATGCTTTTCCGGATCTCGTCGCGGTAGCGCTCCACCAGGCAGCCGGCCACGATCAACTTCTTTGCGGACCCGGCAGTCTTGAAGCGGGCCATCTCGAGGATGGTGTCGACCGATTCCTGCTTGGCGGTGTCAATAAAGCTGCACGTGTTTACCACCAGGATTTCGGCTTCTTCGGGATGAGCCGTGAGCCGCGCGCCGGCGCGATCGAGCAGGCCCATCATCACCTCGGAGTCGACGAGGTTTTTCGGACAGCCTAACGAAATAAAGCCCACGGTAGGAGCCGTGGGTGGGGAAAGTTTGCTCACACTTCCATTGTATCGGGAATGGGCATTCTTCACAGCCCACGGCTGAGATTCATGCTCAGCCGCGGGCTGTTCTATGTTGAACGATCGCTACTTCTTGCCGGCATTTACAGTGACTCCGGCGGCAGCGAGCACACCCCGCGCGTCGGCGGAAAACTGTCCGTTGGGGTCCAGTTGCAGGTACTTCTCATAGGCCTCGGCGCAGCCCGGCGGCAGAACGATTTTCTGCGTTTTGGGATCGACGGTGGCATTGGAAACCAGCGCCTGGCCTTTGAAGTAGTACAGCATGGCGCGTGTTGGATCAACAGCGATTGCCTGGTTGGCCGCCGCAAGCTGACCGTCTGCATTTCCGGTCTTGAAGAAGAAGATCATCTCGTTGCGGCGGTAGAGCGCCTCCCCCGCTGGATTGTCCTTCACCGCAGTGTCGAAGGCCGACTGCGCCTCGGGGAACTTTTTTTCATGGATGTAGATCTCACCCAGGCTCGAGTAAGCGGTGCCCAGGGCGTCGGGGGTGCGAATTGCGCCGGTGTTTGCGGATCCCCCTGCAGTGTTACGGGATGCGCGCATGGCTCCGGGGGCCACCACTCCCGGCGCGTCCGGCCGCTGATAGAAGTCGTCGTTGTGTGCCCTGGATTGCGAAACAGGGTCAATGCCCAGCGCGATCTTAAAGCTATTTTCCGCAGCGTCATACTTCTCCAGACCCATTTGCGCCAGTCCTAACTCGATCCAGGGAAGAACCAGGTTGGGATTGGACTGCGTGACCTTCTCCATCAGCGTCTCGGAGTCTCCGTAGCGCTGCTCTTTTGTCGCAGCCCTCGCGGCCAGTAGATCGGCATTTACGCTTCCAGCGTCCTTCTTTGTAACCGATCCGGCTCCAGTCGAAGGAACCGATGCGGGTGTTGGAGACGGCGCCGGCTGCGGCGCGCCGTCCTGCTGCCCCCATGCAATTGGGAATAAAAAGACAAAAACGATGGAGCAAACTAACGATGGCTTCAACGAAGCACCTCTGATACCAACGCTCATTTACGAGGGAATCATAAATCCGGGAAAGCCGCGCGCCGAAGCGACCGAAGCGACCTACTTTTTGCCTGGCATAAAGGGGATGCCTGCCGCGGTCAGCATGCCCTTGGCATCGGCTGCATACGGGCCCGAAGGATCGAGATCCAGGTATTTCTGCAGCGCTTCGGCGCAGCCTGCGGGCAGGATCAGCTTCTGGGTTTTGGCGTCGATAGTGGCCTGGGCCGCGAGGCCCTGACCCTTGTAGAAGTAGAGGACAGCGCGGGTGGGATCGACGGCAATGGCCATGCTGGCAGCTTCAACCTGTTCCACGGCGTTGCCTGCCTGAAGAAAGAAGATCGTCTCATTGCGCAGATACAAAGCAGCCTGTGCAGGGTTGGCCTTGACTGCCTCGTCGTACGCTGCCTTGGCTTCGGGAATATGGTTGGTATGAATGTACACCTCTCCCAGGCTCGCGTAGCTGATTCCATCAATCTCGGAATTGTCTTTCCCGTTTGACGTGGCCTGTTGCCCGGATATGTTGACGCCGGAATGTGTTCCCTTTCCATCGGCCGCGTAAAAGCCTCCAGACGAGGATCCACCCGCCGGCGCCGGGCCATTTCCGAGCGCGGCCTTGAAGCTCACCTCGGCGTCCGGGTATTTCTTGGCGCCGAGTTGAGCCAGGCCCAGCTCGATCCACAGATAGGGCATCTCGGGTCTGGCAGCCGTGTCCTTGAGCATGAGTGTTTCGGCGTCGGAGTAGCGCTTTTCCTGGTTGGCGGTACGAGCCGTTTTCAGGTCTGCGTTAGCCGCGGCCACGGTCAGACTAGCCGAAGCTCCGGCGGCAGGAGCTGGGGACTGGGGGGTCGGCCTCGCGGGCTCTCCCAGCGGAGGCAAACCTTGCGCAAGAACGGGCGCGACGAGCAGCAGGACCGAACCCAAGAGTAATACATGCTGACGCTTCATTTCGCTGACTCCTTAGGACAGTGTTTTACCGACCGGGAAAGATTACTCCATTTGATTTGGCGTGTGAATGCGGAAAAGCGGGGCCAGAGATCGCGGATCAGCGTTCGCCAGGCGACCCATTCGAGGTGGTAAAATCAATCAGTGCCGGGTCCTACGCGACGTAATCCCGCCAACCCCGCCAGGTCCGGAAGGAAGCAACGGTAACGGGCTAGTACGGGCGCAGTAGGTCACCCGGTACTTTTTTGGCGACACATTGCGCGCCCAGAGTACGACCTCGAGAACTCGGAATTGGGTGAAGGGTACGGGCTTCAGCTCGTATATAAAAGGCACTGCAGCCGGGGCCTTAGCCCCTGAGGGCGGTATTTTGCAATTACTTGCATTCCCTCGGCGGCTAAAGCCGAAAATCAGAATCGGCTCTAAACGGACGAGCTAAAGCTCGTCCCCTTCAACACGGAGAAATGCATTGACCCTCACCGTTCGTCCTGTGGTGGGCCGGCGCGCAAAGATTTCGGCGCTCGGGACCTACGTTCCCCCCGACTTGATTACCAATAAAGACCTGGAAAAGCTGGTGGACACCAACGATCAGTGGATCGTGGATCGCACCGGCATTCGCGAGCGGCACAAGTTGGCGGCGGGGCTGGGCACCAGCGATATGTGCGTGGAGGCGGCAAAAAAATGCCTGGCGGCGCGGGGCATTGAGCCCAGCGAAGTGGAGGCGATCCTGGTGGGCACGGTAACACCGGACATGATGTTCCCGTCCACAGCCTGCCTGGTGCAGGACAAGATCGGCGCCAAGGGTGCGTGGGGATTCGATGTCTCGGCCGGCTGCTCTGGATTTGTGTTTGCATTGCAGGCGGGCGCAAAGCTGGTGGAAAGCGGGGCGCATGCCAAGGTGCTGGTGATTGGCGCCGATGCTAACACCCGCATGACTGACTACACCGACCGTTCTACTTGCGTGTTATTCGGCGATGGCGCTGGAGCCGTGCTGCTGGAGCCGGCCGAAGAGGGCGAGATTGGCCTCATCGACTTTGTACACGAGGTCGATGGATCGGGCGGCGTGGCTCTGAATCTGAAGGGCGGCGGCAGCCTGAATCCCAGCACACACGAGACTATCGATGCGGGAATGCATTTCATTTATCAGGATGGCCAGGCGGTTTACAAGTTTGCCGTGCGCAAGATGGCTGAGGTGACCACCCGTGTGCTGGATCGCAATGGCGTAACCGGCGCGGACCTGGATTGCTTCATTCCCCATCAGGCCAACAAACGGATTATTACCGCTACGGCAGACCGCCTGGGGATGGACCCGGAGCGGGTGATTATCAATATTGAGAAGTACGGCAATACGTCGGGCGGAACCATTCCGCTGGCCATGGAGACCGCCGTCGAACAGGGCAAGCTGAAAAAAGGCGACCTGGTGCTGCTGGCCGCGGTAGGCGCCGGATTTACCGTGGGCGCTGCCCTGTTGCGTTGGGAGATTTAAAAGGCAGCGGCAGGTTTCTACGTCAGCAACTTGAACGCGTGGCTCCACTGGTTGCGCGTAAATCCGGAGATGCACCATAACATGCACAAAGGCTCGATGGCGCGCGCCGCTTCCACCTTGCCCATGTCGGCCGTTTCCCAGCCAAACTGATCGAGAATTCCACTCACCGTCTTCTTGGCCGCCTCGTTGTTGCCGCAGATGAACATAGTCGGCTTGCCGCCCTTGAACTGGGGATTCACCATGCAAAGCGCGCCCACTGAATTGAAAGCCTTGACGAAATGCGCGCCTTCGAATTCCCTTTGCAGTTTCTCCATCAGAGATTCATCGAAGCTGGTAAAAAACCGGAGCACTCCATTGATTGGAGGGACATCTTCGATGGGATTGGTCACGTCGATCACAGGTTTTCCGCGCAGGTTGTCTCCTCCCGCCAGGGCCAGCGCTTCCGCCGCCGCTTTGCCCTTGACGGAGAGAACGATCACCTCGCCAAAGGCCGCCGTGGCTGCGAAGGTGCCGGCGGAGGCGCCGGCATTCTGCGTGATCCAATCGGCAAGTCGGGCAGGCGTTCTCGTCCCCATCATCACTTGATGCCC
>PMOF01000236.1 GCA_003162495.1 Acidobacteriaceae bacterium | reverse complement strand
CTGGACCTGAACCCCGAGGCGCTCACCTCGTCGGTGTTGAATAACTACCTGACCGTAAAGGAACGGGCGTTGGTGTAAGCCTCAATTCGAATCCCCGCACCGCAGTCAAGCTGCACACCGCATGTGGCCCGCCAAGAAAAACTCTTCAATCCGTAGCTTCCACAACCGGAATTGGGGTACTATCTAAAAACCCGCCGGACCTCGGCCACGGAGGACAACCATGTTCATGCCCGTCGCCGTACGACCTACCCGCTGAACATTGCCTCGGGCTGTTTCAAGCTTCCGCCGCCCTTGAGCGGCATCCCGAGGACACTCCAACCCCGGGTACCAGCACTGCTCATCTTGACCAGCATTACCCACGTTGATTTGATCGCAGCGTGACCCCTCGCTTATGCCATGCTCTTTCGATGGCATCGTGGAGTTCCCTATGTCCGTTCTTGAATCCATCGCGCCGCAGCCGTCCGACGGCAGCGCCCGCAGTTTTTGGTCCTCTGTGCGCGAAGCCTTGCGCGGCTCGCACCAGGACTACACCACCGGCAATCTCAATCGCGCCATTCTGCTGCTCGCCATTCCCATGGTGCTCGAGATGGTGCTGGAATCGCTCTTTGCGGTCGTCGACGTCTTCTGGGTCGGCCGTCTCGGCGCCAATGCCGTGGCCACGGTGGGAATCACGGAGTCCATGCTGGCGCTGGTCTTCGCCATCGGTCTGGGCTTATCCATGTCCACTGGAGCCATGGTCGCCCGGCGAATTGGCGAGAAAGACCCCGAAGACGCGGCCATCGCCGGAGTCCAGGCCATTGTGCTGGGCCTGCTGATCTCGCTTGGCATCGGCATCCCCGCCGGTATCTTTGCGCCACAGCTGCTTCACCTGATGGGCGCCTCTCCGGCCATCGTCTCCAGCGGCTCGGGGTACGCGCGCGTTGCATTGGGCGGCTGCGGCGCCATCATCATGCTTTTCCTCAACAATGCCATCTTTCGCGGCGCCGGCGACGCAGCCATCGCCATGCGCCTGCTTTGGGTCTCGAACATCATCAACCTGATCCTGGATCCCTGCCTCATCTTCGGCCTCGGACCGTTTCCGCACCTCGGCGTGACCGGCGCGGCTCTGGCCACCTTTACCGGGCGCAGCATCGGGGTGCTCTACCAGTTTTACCGCCTGCTCAAAGGCACTGAGCGCATACGGGTTCTGGCGCGCCATCTGCGGCTGAATCTCGGTGTCATGGTCCGCCTGTTGCGCGTCTCCCTGACCGGCATGCTTCAGTTCGCCATTGCCAACGCAAGCTGGATCGGCCTGGTGCGCATCATTTCGCTCTTCGGCTCGGCGGCGGTCGCGGGCTATACCGTTGCCATCCGCATCGTGGTCTTTTTCATCCTCCCCGCCTGGGGACTCAGCAATGCCGCAGCCACCCTTGTAGGACAGAATCTCGGCGCCAAGCACCCCGAGCGCGCCGCCCAGGCTGTCTGGCGCACCGGCCTCTACAACATGCTCTTCCTGGGAACCGTCGGCATTTTCTTCATCGTCTTTGCCACACCCATCGTCCGTATCTTTGTCGACGACCCGGCGGTCATTCCTATCGCCGCCATGGCCCTGCGCACCATCAGTTGCGGTAATATCGGCTACGCCTACGGCATGGTCATGCTGCAGGCCTTCAACGGTGCGGGCGATACGCTCACCCCCACCATCGTCAACTTTTTCGGCTTCTGGGTACTGGAGATCCCGCTGGCCTGGGGCCTGGCCGTCGGCCTCCATATGCGTTCCCAGGGCGCATTTCTCTCCATCGTCATCGCCGAATGCGCCATTGCCGTCGCCAGCATTGTGCTCTTCCGCCGTGGACGCTGGATGCGGCAAAACATTTAAGCGAAACCCAGCCAGACTTGGCTAACTTAGCCAAGTTGTGCTACGCTTCAACTATGCGTACTGCCAACATCGGCGTCCTTAAAAATCAGCTAAGCGCTTATTTGAAGTACGTCCGCAACGGCGAAGAGGTCATCGTTTGCGATCGCAACGTGCCCGTCGCGCGCATCCTGCCCCTTCGACCCCACTCCAGTCTCGACGCGGAAGAGGCGCGCCTGGTCGCCGCGGGTATTTTGAAGCTTCCCAACGACCCCAACCCTATGGACTGGGACGCTTTCTGGGCAATCCCCACAGCCAATGTTTCGGACGAAGCCGTGAAGGAGGCCATCGACTGGGCCAAAGGCGAGCGATAAATGGACCCTGCGTTTTGGGATTCAAGCTCGCTCGTTTCTCTCTGCGTGATGCAGCAAGCCACGCCTTTCCTTCAGAGATTGAGCCGGCCTTACGACATGATCGTCTGGTGGGCCGCACCCGTCGAAATCCGCGGCGCCTTCGCCCGTCTTCTCCGCATGGGCCAACTCACCGCCAGCGAACACGTGGGCGCTCAGATACGCCTTCGCGAATTGCGCTCCAAATGGCTTGAGCTGCTGCCTGACAAAGAACTCCGCGATCAAGCCGAGCGCCTGATTGATCGTTTTCCGATCAAGGCCGCGGATGCTCTGCAACTGTCTGCTGCCCTGGTCTGGTGTTCGGGGCGGCCGACAGGCCGTACCTTCATCTCCGGCGATTCGCAACTGCTGGATGCGGCCAGGCAACTCGATTTTCGGGCGGTTGAAGCGTAGAAAACGCAACGTCTCCACCTACCGCAACCCACCTTTCCCGCCGGTTTCCATCCGATCCCGGAATCCCTCCAGCCCGTTCGCTCATCTGAGAGAATGATGGCAGTGAATCGAGCGCACCATTTTGTCCCAGAGTCTATCTCCCGGCAAGCGGGAATCCAGGCGCTTCTTGCGATCTTGGCCGTGGCCGCTGCCTCTCCGAACATGCTTGCGCAGACCGCGAACCCAAGCTCCGCCACCAACCCGTTCTTCGGCAGCATTACGGTCCATACTTCAGGCGATGAAACCCTCCAGCTCTCATTGGACGAGACCGTCGGCATGGGTCTGAAAAACAACCTCGGCCTCAAGGAAGTCGAGAACGCCGAATTGGCCGTTCAGGGGCAAAAAAACCAGGCGCTCCAGGAGTTCCTGCCCACCATCACGCTTACCGGTGACACCGGCGTCCATCAATATAATCTGGCCGCGCAGGGCTTTGGTCCGGGAGTCATCAGCAAGTTTGGCGCATTCTTTCCGGGAGGCATCACGCCCGCTGGCTTCTCCACAATCACCCGCAATACCCTGACCGAGGGGCAGGTCCACCTGAGTCAGACGCTATTCTCCGGCCCAGTCATCGCCGGATGGAGAGCGGCAGGCGCGGCCGCGAGGTCGGCGTACTATGCCAAAATGTCGGCCCGAGGCGAAGTCGTCCAGCGAGTGGCCACGGCCTATCTGCACGCCATTGCCGACTCCAGCCAGGTAGACAACGCCAAAGCCCTCGAATCGCAAGACCAGCTGCAGCTAAACAACGCCCACGAAGCCCACCTGGCCGGTACCGTGGCCAATCTGGATGAACTGCGCGCCCGCGTCCAGTTCCAGACGCAGCAGCAGGTGCGTATTGCCGCGGAAAACTCCCTGGAAAAGGACCTGATCCTGCTCAAGCGCGAAATCGGCGTCGATCCCGGCCGAAAGATCGTGCTGACCGATCCCGCTCCCTTCAGCGATCTGGCCGCCGAAACACCTGAAGAAGTGCGCGCCGTCGCTTACCAGAATCGCCAGGACTACCAGAACCTGCAAAACCAGGCCGTCGAATACAAGGCCATCCACGCCGCTTATCGCAGCCAGCGGCTGCCCACCCTCAGCTTCAAAGGCTTCTACGGCGTCAGCGAAGTATCCGGCGTGGGCTCGCACGGAACCTTTGCAGCTATCGGCACGCTCAGCGTCCCCTTGTTCCGCGAGGCCAGCTTGCGCGGCGACTCGGATGCGGCCCAGGCCCAGCAGTCCGCCGTATACGCCCAGCTCGCCGACCTGAAGAATCACATCGACCAGCAGGTGCGCTCCGCTCTGCTCGACGTGGGCGCAGCCTCTCAACTGGTTCAAGTCGCGCGCTCTAATGTCGATCTGGCCACGCGCGCCCTCTCCGATGAAACCGATCGCGTTCAGGCCGGCGTGGACGACAACCTGCCCCTGGTCACTGCGCAAGCTACCCTGGCCTCGGCGCAGAGCAACCTGGTCGAAAGCCTCTTCCGCTACAACGTGTCGAAACTGGCTCTGGCCCGCGCCGCCGGCATTCTTGAGCAGCAGTACCGGGTCTATCTGGGACGATGAACCGCTCAGGTCGCAGGATCGACGTCTTTACATTCATCTCGCATTCCTCTTAACTGTGATAAACAACGAAACGCTGCCTGTTCCCGTGTAACGTAGAGACAAGAGGCCGCAACACCCCATGTCCCGAACGCTCAGGATCAAATACTATGTGGAGCCGGACCCGGCGGCACTGGCACGCCGGGCGGCGCAGTACTTTGTCGAGATGGTTGGAGAAGCGGTCGCAGGCAGCGGACACGCGCGCATCGCCATCAGCGGCGGCTCCACGCCCAAAGCGACATTCCAGTTGCTGGCCGACCCCGGCCAGCCCTGGCGCTACCGCATGCCCTGGGAAAATCTGGACCTCTACTGGGTCGACGA
>PMOF01000146.1:17555-18346 GCA_003162495.1 Acidobacteriaceae bacterium | reverse complement strand
GGATTGTTCTGGACTTCGACGAATTCTGTCTGGCCGGCAGGGTAGTTGTCGATGACCAGCTTGAGGGGGTGCAGGACGGCCATGGCGCGGGATGCGCGGCGGTTGAGGTCGTCGCGCTGGAAGTACTCGAGCATTTCGATGTCGATGATGCCGTTGGTGCGCGAGACGCCGATGGCGGCGACGAAGGCGCGGATAGCTTCAGGCGTGAAGCCGCGGCGGCGGAAGCCGGAGAGGGTGGGCATGCGTGGATCGTCCCATCCGCTGACAATTTTTTCCTGCACGAACTGAAGAAGCTTGCGCTTGCTGAGCAGGGTGTAGGTGAGGTTGAGACGGTCGAATTCAATTTGCTCGGAAGGAAAGATACCGAGCTGGGCAATGTACCACTTGTACAGGGGCTGGTGGTCAGTGAACTCGAGGGTACACATGGAGTGGGTGACGCGCTCGATGGAATCCGACTGGCCGTGCGCGTAGTCGTACATGGGGTAGATGCACCATTCGTCGCCGGTGCGGTGGTGCGATGCGTGGAGGATGCGGTACATGACCGGGTCGCGCATGTTGACGTTGGGCGAGGCCATGTCGATTTTGGCGCGGAGGACGCGGCTGCCGTCGGGGAACTCGCCGGACTTCATTCTCTGGAAAAGGTCGAGGTTTTCTTCGAAGGTCCGGTTGCGGAAGGGGCTTTCGGTGCCGGGCTCGGTGAGGGTGCCGCGGTGCTGGCGGATCTGATCGGCAGTGAGGTCGTCGACGTAGGCCTTGCCGGCCTTGATCAGCTGCACTGCCCACTCATAGAG
>PMOF01000146.1:10144-17484 GCA_003162495.1 Acidobacteriaceae bacterium | reverse complement strand
GGCCAGTCCAAAGTCAAGAAAAATAGCCTTGGCGTGGCCAATGTGGAGGTAGCCGTTGGGCTCAGGGGGAAAGCGGGTCTGGATTTGGGCGTCGCCGAACTTTTGGGTGCGCACGTCCTCGACGATGAGGTCCTGGAGGAAGCTGGAGGGAGGGGAATCAGGCATGGTGAAGGTATCGTTCCAATCACGATGCTAGCATTGGCGACCCTTCACAGCAGGAGTGCACCGGCTCAGGCCTGGGGAGGATACGGCGGCTGAGGCGGGTAGGGCGGTTGCGGCATCCAGCCTGGCTGAACCACGGGCACCACCTTCCACTCGGAAAAGGCCAGCACATAGAGCAACACCATGCCTCCCAGCGGAACGATGACCAGGAGGGACAGCCAGGGCGAAAAGCCGGCCTTCTTGCAGACGAACCAGGTGGGCACGATGAAGATGGCGAGAAAGATCAGCATGATCAGGGGGAAGATCGCGAGCGCGGCCATGGCCATGCTCTTGATGGCTTCGGGATCGGGCTGATTTTGCAGGATCAGGGCAAGATGGTGCATAGAGAACACTCCGGAAGTGGGATGGGAACTCTGGAGACAAGGTAAGGCCGAATGCGAGAATCTGCAATCAAAATCCCTGAAATAAAGGGCCAGGATGGTTTTGGGGACTCACGATTCAGCCGGCGAGTTCGGTTGACCAACTTGACCAACCAAGCGAACTCAGGCAGAATGAAGATGATGGTTGACCAAGTTGACCAACCATCGGGGTCGAATCACAGCTTGGAGCGTTTGAGAAGGGGAATGGAGGCTGCAATGGCGGGCACTCAGTTGAATCTGTATGAAGCGAAGACGCAGCTTTCCAGCCTGGTGGAGCGAGCCGCCAAAGGAGAGGAGATCGTGATTGCCAAGGCGGGCAAGCCGATGGCGCGGTTGGTGCCGATCGCGGTGGAGAGCAAGGCCCTGGGACCGCTAAGGAAGTTTGGGCAGAATATTCTGGGAATTACATACATTGCGGAGGACTTCGACGCTCCCCTCTCGGAAGAGATCCTCAAGGATTTCGGGCTCTAAGCCATGAGACTCTTGCTCGATACGCACGCATTTCTGTGGTGGGACGCGAGCGACAAACGCTTACCAGACGCACTGCGCGCTGCGATTGCCTCGCCGCAGAATCAGGTCTTCGTGAGCGCAGTGAGTGTGTGGGAAATTGCCATCAAACGGGCTTCTGGAAAGCTGGCCTTCGGAGCATCCGCTGCGAGGGCGATCGAAGTGCACGGCTTTGAGCCTTTACCGATCACAGTCGAGCATGCGGAGTGGGCGGGGTCGCTTCCTCAACTGCATCGCGATCCGTTTGACCGCTTGCTGGTTGCGCAGGCGCAACTGGAGGGGCTGATTCTTGTCACCGTGGACGAGTACATCCTTGGCTACCAGGTTCCCCACTTGTGACCGACAAAAATCTATGTGATGTCCTCGGTGTCGTAGACCGGCACAACCACGCGCTTCTTCGGGACACCGTGGACGGAGCTGAGCAGGTCTTCGACGACATCTTCGAGCTGACGCTGGGTTTCGATGACCGCGCTCATCTTCTTCAGTTCGTCCGGCTCCTGCACACGCTCGACCAGCGCGATGGCGTGGCATTGGGCGACGTGGTCCAGGTTCATGCCCTCGGGGGTCTTGGCCTTGATGCTGATCTGGTCGATGTCGATGCCCAGCAGGTCGGCGACGCGGGCACGCATTTCGCCGGCCACCGGAACGATTTTGGGAGCGGCGAGTACGAGGGTGGTGTCGATATTGACGATGCGGTAGCCGGCATTTTCGAGCTCTTCGAGAGCCAGGTTGAGGAAGATGGCGGAGTCGGCGTCTTTCCAGCGCGGGTCACCGGGGGGAAAATAGCTGCCGATGTCGCCGGCGGCGACAGCGCCGAGCAGGGCGTCGGTGATGGCGTGCAGCAGCACATCGCCGTCGGAGTGTCCGGCGAGGCCTTCGGGGTGGTTGAGCGTGAGTCCGCCAATACGCAGGGGGACGCCCGGCTTGAATGCATGTGAGTCCCAGCCAAATCCGATGCGTGTATCCATACTTCCGTGGGTCTCCGTGCCTGTGTATCAAAGACTTTTTGTGCGGTGTTGGCAGGGGCTAAAGCCCAGCAGTCTTGAGCAGCGTTTGCGGCATGACTGAAGTCATGCCCTGACACAAAGCCAAATCGAAACACAGCCGGAAGCGATTTGACGAGCTCTGCTCAATCAGTATTGCAAATTTCCAGCTCAGCGGGCGCGCTGGTGCAGGTAAAACTCTGCCAACTCCAGATCGCCCGGCTGCGTAATCTTCAGATTAACCTGAGAACCGTGAACCACGGCTACGGGCTGCCCGGCGCGTTCGACCACCGAGGCCTCGTCGGTGCCTACAAAGCCGTCCGCGGTGGCCTCGGCGAAGGCGCGCTGCAGTAGGCCGTAGCGGAAACCCTGCGGGGTCTGCGCCAGCACAATAAATTCGCGGGGGATGGTGGAAGTTACGAGTGCGCCATGTGCGGTGCGCTCCACCTGCTTGATGGTGTCGACTGCCGGCAGGCCGACGATGGCCGCCCCGAACTCGACCACCGCATCGATGGTGCGATCGATGGTGGCTACATCGATCAGCGGACGGACCGCGTCGTGGACCAGCACGATATCGTCAGGCTGGGCGGGCAGAGCGGCCAGGGCGTGGGCAACCGATTCCTGGCGGTTGTCGCCGCCTTCGACGACCTGCACGCGGCCGGCAAAGCCTTGACCGGCCGCGTACTCAGCCACCTGAGCCTTTACGCGTTCCATCTCCGGTTTGCGCACGGCGACGTAGATGGCCGTCATCCGCTTGACCGCTGCAAAGGCGCGCAGCGAGTGGATCAGGATGGGCAGGCCGTCGAGCTCGAGGAATTGCTTGGGTTGCGGGCCGGCCATTCGAGTGCCGAGTCCCGCGGCGGGGAGAATTGCGAAAACTTGCATAACGGGTGAAGTATACATTCCTTCTTGGCATTGCATCCGACCACGGGTGCATTTGACGTAAAGGGGTTGCGAATCCCAGGTCTCAAAAGCGAGACCTGGGGCACCCGGCCGGTGACAAGTTTACCCTTCGACCGATTCGACGTAGAGCATTTCGCTGGTGGAGCGGAAGCCGAAGGACTCATAGACGGGGCGGGCGGCGTCGGAACTGTGCAGGGCCACGACGCGAAGGTGGCGGCGGTGCGCCTCTTCTACGCATAGATCCACCAACGCGTGAGCCATCCCGCGCTTGCGGTAGTCGGGTTCGACGAAAACATTGAGCAGGTAGCCGCGATGGTCCGAGGTGGGATCGAGGGGGTGGGGCGGCCAGTCCAGCACCAGCAGGCCGGCAGAGGCCACCGGGCGGCCGTCGTCCTCGGTGATCCAGCCGGCGTATTTTCCTTCGACAAGCATGCGCGTGACCCAGGGCTGGAAGTTGCGGCTCATGGCGTCGAGAATCGAGTCCTGAGTGCGGCCCATGGCGGCGAACATGGCTCGCCGATGGGCGGTGATGAGCGCGGCGTCGGCCGCGGTGGCTGCGCGTGTCTCCAACATGCTGCCCAGTATAGGCCACCTGCCACCTGCGGTGGGGCAGACGCTCGCGGGAGGCGCGCGGCAGCATCATCTTTCCCACTCTAGCCACAAAAACAAGGGCGTAGCGAGGGTGGGGCACCCAGTTCATTCGCCAGAAACGCCGTATGATTTTGGGATGCGCAAGACGCCGCCCATCATGCCGGAAAAGAAACTGCCAATGGATACCACGCTGCTGAAGCCGGGATTGCGGCTGGCGGTGGGTCTCTCGGGCGGCGCGGACTCTGTGGCATTGCTGCGGGCGCTGGCGGCGCGGAGCGCGGAACTGGGCCTGGTGCTGCATGTCGCGCACCTGCATCACGGGCTGCGCGGGGCCGAGGCCGACGGAGATCTCAAGTTTGCGCGCGCGCTGGCGGCCGAACTGGGACTGCCCTTCCACGAGGCCAGCGTGGATACCGCCGCGGAGGCGAGGGCCTCCGCGGCGTCCGGCAACGACGGAACAGCAAAAGCTGCGGAGTCCATTGAACAGGCGGCACGGCGGTTGCGTTACGGCTGGTTCCGGCAACTGATGGCCGCGGGAGCGGTGGAGGCGGTGGCTACGGCGCATACCCGCGACGATCAGGCGGAGACGGTGCTGGGCAAATTTCTGCGCGGAGCGTGGACGGAAGGGCTGAGCGGCATTCACCCGGAGGTCAGGTTCCCCGAGGGCCGGATTCTGCGTCCGCTGCTGGAGACGGGGCGGAGCGAGGTGGAAGCCTATTTGAATTCGTTGGGGCAGGGGTGGCGGGAGGACTCGTCGAACCGCGATGCGGCATTTACCCGCAACCGGCTGCGCCACGAATTGCTGCCTATACTGGAGGGCTGGAACCCGCGGCTGCGCGAGCACCTGGCGCAGATCGCCACGCTGGCTCGCGACGAGGAGGCGTGGTGGCAAGTCGAAATGGGCCGACTGGGACCGCAGATGGTGATGGCGGGCAAGCCGGTGCGGGGCGGAGGGCGCGCCGCAAGCGAGGGAATCGCTCTGGATGTGACCCGGTTCGCGCCGCTGGCCCCGGCCATGCAGCGCAGGCTTTTGCGGTATGCGGCGGAGCAGCTGGGCGCGGCGCTCGATTTTCGCTCGACGGAGGCGCTGCGAACGCTGGCGCTCGCCGGCCGGGCGGGGCAGAAGGGCGAAGTGGCCCAGGGCCTGCGCGCCGAGCGGACTCCGCGCGAGTTGCGGCTGACCAGGCTGGCCGTATCGGCGGCAGAAACGGGTGGGGCGGGAAAGGTGGGAACGGGGGGAGCGCCGGAGTTCAGAGTGGCGGTACCGGGGGAAGTTGTGGCGGCTGAGTTCGGAATTCGGCTGGGTATTGAGGTCACCGGGGCGGACGCCGGAAACGGGTTGGTTGGCCTATTGCGCAATTGGAAGGCAGGCGACCGGGTACGGCTGCGCTACTCGAGCGGCCCGCGCAAGGTGAAGGACGTGCTGGAGCGCCTGCGAGTGACGGGGAGCGGGCGGACGCTTTGGCCGGTGCTCGAGGTGGACGGCCGCATTGTGTGGATGAAGGGCGCGGAACTGGAGCCGGAGCCGGGAATCAGGGTGGTGGCAACGACCCTGGAAGAAGAAGGCGCATAACCCTCTCTCCGTAGGGGATGGGAGGAGAAAACATGCTCTGAAGTAAGACACGGACCGGGCAGGGGTAATGGCCCAATCGGGTTAGAAGAAGCCCCAACAAGGTTTTCAGGTCTGCCTTCAAGTTTCGCCATCTTGGGAGTACAATCGTTGTTACTGCACATCCCGGCAGCGGGACGTTTGTGTCTCTCGCCGGACGATGCGAACTTTCTGTGACTTCAAGGAAGTTAGGCGCGTCTATTAAGGATGCGGTAGGCGGTGTTGGAGGTTCTTTGAGCGCTTACTCCCCCGTCGGGAAAGAGGAATCCTGTTGAATTCGACCGTCAAATCGATCATGTTCTGGGTCTTTATCCTTGTTTGCCTCATGCTTCTGTTTACCGTGTGGCAGAAGAGCGCCAGCATGAGCAAGGATACGGAGATTCCTTATTCCGATCTATACAGCAAGGTTCAGCAAGGGCAGGTGCTGGATGCGGCGATCCAGGGCTCCGATCTGCGAGGGCATCTGAAGGCTTCGCCCAAGGACCAGTTCCACACCACCGTGGGGACTAACTACGAAGATCTGCAAAAGGCGATGCTGGCCTCCAATGTGAACTTCTCCATCAAGGAGCCGCAGACCAACCTGCTGTGGCCGCTGCTGCTGAATGTAGGTCCGTTTGTGCTGCTGGGCGCCATCTGGTTCTTCTTCATGCGGCAGATGCAATCGGGCGGCAACAAGGCGCTGTCGTTCGGCAAGAGCCGCGCGCGCCTGCTCTCGATGCAGCAGAAGAAGATCACCTTCAAGGATGTGGCCGGCGTGGACGAGGCCAAGGAAGAACTTAAGGAGATTATTGAATACCTGCGCGAGCCGCAGCGGTTCCAGAAGCTGGGCGGGCGCATTCCCAAGGGAGTTCTGCTGGTGGGCCCTCCGGGAACGGGCAAGACGCTGCTTGCGCGTGCAGTGGCCGGCGAGGCCAATGTGCCGTTCTTCTCGATTTCGGGCTCGGACTTTGTGGAGATGTTTGTGGGCGTGGGCGCAAGCCGCGTCCGCGACCTGTTTGAGCAGGGCAAGAAGAATGCTCCCTGCATCATCTTCATCGATGAAATTGACGCGGTGGGGCGTCATCGCGGCGCCGGACTGGGCGGCGGACACGATGAGCGCGAGCAGACGCTGAACCAATTGCTGGTGGAGATGGACGGCTTTGAATCGAATGACGGCGTGATCCTGGTGGCGGCCACCAACCGGCCGGACGTGCTGGATCCCGCGCTGCTGCGGCCGGGGCGCTTTGACCGCCGCGTGGTGGTGGGCCTGCCGGATGTGCGCGGGCGCGAGGAAATCCTCCGCGTGCACGTGAAGAAGGTTCCGGTCTCCGACGATACCAACCTGAATGTGCTGGCCCGCGGGACACCGGGCTTCAGCGGCGCCGACCTGGCCAACATGGTCAATGAGGCAGCGCTGAACGCCGCGCGCGTCAATCGCAAGCAGGTCACCATGTACGACTTCGAAGTAGCCAAGGACAAGGTCCTGATGGGCGCCGAGCGCAAGTCGATGCTGCTGACCGAGGAAGAGAAGCGAGTGACGGCGTACCACGAGGCCGGCCACGCGCTGGTATCGTTCCGGCGCGAACATTCCGACCCCATCCACAAGGTCACCATCATTCCGCGCGGCATGGCTTTGGGCGTTACGATCTTTTTGCCCGGCGACCGCCACAACTACACACGGGAATACCTGGAAGCGAATCTGGCCATTGCTTACGGCGGACGCGTGGCAGAGGAAATTTTCCTCAACCAGATGTCCACAGGCGCGGGCAGCGATATTGAGAGCGCGACTGATCTGGCCCGGCGCATGGTTTGCGAGTACGGCATGAGCCGCCTGGGTCCGCTCACCTTCGGCAAGAAGGAGGAGCAGATCTTCCTGGGCCGCGAGATCGCGCAGCATCGCGATTTCAGCGAGGAAACGGCTCGCCAGATCGACTTGGAAGTGCGCCGCCTGATCGACGAGGCCTACCAATCGGCTCATGCGATTGTGGAATCCCATGCCGACGCAATGCACCGCATTGCTGCGGCGCTGCTGGAGCGCGAGACCATCGACGCCGAAGAAGTGAGGATGCTGATCGAGGGCCAGGCATTGCCCCCGCTCCGCTCCGCGCTGGCTTCGCCCAGCGATACGGGGAGTGGAACGCAGCAGGTCCTCAAGCCGGAAGGCACCCGGGGCGGACCGAATTACCC
>PMOF01000146.1:0-10069 GCA_003162495.1 Acidobacteriaceae bacterium | reverse complement strand
CTGGAGAAAAAGGACGGTTTCAATCGGAATGCCATGAAAGCATCCCTCAGGGGCTGAAGCCCGCTCGAAATGGCTGGCGCGAACGTACGGGCTGAAGCCCGTACCCTTCAAAACGATCCCTCAGGCGCGGCCCTCCAATCGGGGGAAGGCCCTCAGAAAATTTTGTAGCCTACGCCGACGCTGACGCCGTATGGATAGAGTGAACTGTTCACCCATCGGGGCCACTGCTGGTACTCGAAGTCGACGGCGCGGAGGCTGATGCGTTTGGTCACTTTGATGTCCACGCCGCCGCCGTAGGCGATGTCAGTGAAGCTGCCGGTGGCCGAGTTGAATTCGAAATTCATCTTGCCCATGCCGATCAGTACCTTGGCATAAGGGGTGGCGCGCCAGACGCGGAGGCGCGTGAAAGGCAGCCGAGGGCCGATCAGGTAGTTGCTCTCGTTGATGTTCAGGTACTGGTTGTAGTGCAGCCAGCGGCCTTCCGCCTCGGCCTGGATCCAGTGGGTAAGCTTCAGGTCCACGTAAACGCCGGGGCCATACAGGTAGTTGGGGGCAGCTTGAGCCACGAAACCTCCCTGATAGTCGGGCTGAAAGCCGGAGACCATGGCGCCGGCGGTGATGGAGAACTGCGAGCCGTAGGCCGAGGGACTCACTTGCGCGCGCGCGGATAAGGCTGAGGCGGCAAGCAGGGTGACGAACAAAGAAACAATCAATCGGTTCAGGAGCACAGGGCACATCCAATTCAGGATCAGAGAGCTGCGACGAAACCGTGGCAAGATACTCATTTAGGTAGGAAGCTGATCAATGCGCTGGGGATGCTTTTCAGCTGGTTCGTAATCAAGCAAGAACCCCGGCCAGGACGAACAGAGTGGCCAGGGTTCCCGGGTTTGCCTTATTGGGTCGGAGCGGCCTGGGTGGGTTGCGCCGCCGGCGGGGGGGGGGCGTTGTCCGGCTGAGTCGCGGGCTGATCACCTGTTGCCGGTTGTGTTGAAGGTGCGTTGGTGGCCGGAGCCGCCGGGTCGCCGGCAGCCGGTTGCGCTGTCGGGACATCCGCGGCCGGGGGCGGGTTTCCCGCGGCCGGCTGCGCTGGGGCCGCGTTCGAGCCGGGCACAGCGGGAGCGTTGACATTGGCAACATCGTAACGCTGGAGCTTATAGAAAACCGGCGTCACTTCAAACGGCATTTTGTCGCGCGGGTTCATATACGCATAGACTTTCGCGTTAAGCATGTGCACCTTGTCATCCCAGGGGTCGGTCTTCAGCCAGCTTCCCAGGGGCAGGGCCGCTCTCTGCGAGAGATCGTCCCAGTTCAGCTTGGGCGCCANNACCAGCTCGGCATAGTAGAGACCCGCGCTGGGCAGTTTGTCCTTGTACATGGAGTTTTGCAGATAGGCCATGGCCTGCTTGGCGGCAGACGCGTTGTCGGCATCGGAGTGGTACATGCTAATGCGCTGGAAGGTGCCCTCGTCAGGAAACAGCAGACGGTCATTGAACGCGTAGCGGGTGTCTATGTGGTGGCCGAGCGCCACGTGAGCCAGTTCCATGGCCACCACCGAAGCGATCGATTCCTCATTGGGCAGGGTGTCGAGCAGGCCCTTGCTGATGAGGATGGTGTTGCCGACGGTCGTGGCTTCGAGGGTGGTGCTGAGCAGAATCCGGCAATGCACGGGGTCAGTAAACGCCAGGTTGTTAGGCACGGCCAGGTTGATCACAATCTGATCCAGGATCGTCGTTTCATAGCCCCCGGGAGTGAGCGGCGCTGCCAGGCCGGCCTCTTCCAGCCGGTCGAGCACGTTGTTCTCGGCCTGCGTGACCCAGGCGCGGGAAGCCTGCAGCGGGCCCACATCCTGCGAGTCCTGACTCTTGTCCACCGCGTCGTCCACCTTCACGTTCACGTTTTCGCTATCGCGGGTGGGCAGTTTGAGTGCGTAGCCCCAGAAGTGAGTCTGGGCCCTCAGGCCGATGGCTTTGCTGGTGCCGGGGCGTTCGGTCTCCTCCACGTAAACCGCGACAGGCAGCCAGAGGTTGGGTTGCATGTTCATCCGCCAACTGTCGAAGTGGAAGTAGAATCGGGAGTCATCGTCTGACTTGGGTCCGGTGTAAGTGCCGTTGAAGCGAACAATGTTGCCATCCTGATCTTCGATCCAAATGCGGCCATAGAACCGTCCCATGCCCGGGACCTTGGGGTGCACGTCGTAGACCCAGGTACGGATCGATCCCAGAAACTCGCGGCGCACATAGCTGAAGACATAGTGCTGCTGGTCAAAGCTGGTGGGATCGAGAAACATCATCTGCATGAAGCCGACCGGATTGTAGGTAAACCGCTGCAACCCGAGCGCCTTGCTGAGCCCGGCCATGGCGGCAAATGAACCCTTGAAGAATCCGTGCTTTCCGGTCTCCTTGCCTCTGGGTTCGTAGGTCTTGTCAACGAAGCCCTTGCCAAAGTCAACCCGGCTCAGGGTGTACTGGTCATCGACGGGCACTTCATAGAGCTTTTGATCGGGGCGCGTGTCCTGAATGTAAGTCTCCACCAGGGGCGTGCGAAGTTGAATATTCTTGACCAGCACCTTTTCCTGTCCGATGGCTTTTTCGACGAGCGCGGCCTGCTCGGGAGTGAGCTGATGCGCCGTTTGGTACTTGGGTTCCTTCTTCTTGGCGTGCGCGCATGCCACACTCATCGTAATGAACAGGAAAAAGAGGGAGATCTTCCGAAACGTCATGTCAAACTCCTAGGTAAGTTCTTCCAGGTCATTCCCGCGCCGACAGTACCGCTTAGGCTTGGGTAGACAGACCACAGTCTTTGACTCTGCGTGCTTCCAAAATGCTACGCCAACTGGAAGGAAATGGTGATATTGGTGGTCAAGTCGACTGCCAGTCCGTTGCGGGTAGCTGGGCGAAATTTTATCTGCTGCGCCACCCGG
This sequence comes from Acidobacteriaceae bacterium, assembly GCA_003162495.1. GTDB lineage: Bacteria > Acidobacteriota > Terriglobia > Terriglobales > Acidobacteriaceae > Telmatobacter. The sequence goes on along the minus strand of PMOF01000146.1, from coordinate 7,149 downwards.
CGTGCCTCGTCATCGAGGCCATGTCCCAGCCCGCGTACCAAACCTTGCACTACCACCTGTCCGGCAGCGGTAAAAGTAACCCGCAAAATCACATCGCCCTGGACCTTCATTTGCCGGGCCTCACTGGTGTATTGCACGGCTGGTTTGGAGAGCACCTCAAGGTTGGTGGCAGCGGGCTGTTCGTTGGCCATGCGGGCCGAAGCGGACACGGTGGTGACGGTGGGAATGCCGGCTGAGCCAACCTTGCCGCCACTATAGGAGCCAGTGGCAGCGGTGCCGCCCGGAATACCGGCTGAAGCCACCTTACCCACCACACCGGCGTTGGAGCCGGATTTGAGCCCATTGCCAATGCCTGTCGAGCCGACGACTCCATGAGGCGCAACAGCCGGGCCCTGCATGCCGCCATAGGGGTTGCCGATGGCCGCGATTGTGGCCGGACGCGAGGCATTGGGGTTCGGCGTGACGCCAAAGGTCTGGCCCAGGTGCACGGGGGCGGTGGAGGGCTTGACGTGGTTGTCTTGCGCCGGCATGGCCGCCGTCAGCGCCGCCTTGGGCTGAGGCGCCAGGATGACTGCCTGCTTTTCCAGCTTGACTGTGGGCAGCGCCATTTTGGCTTCCATCTGAATCGGTTTCACATCCGGCTTAGGCTCCGGTTTGGGAAGACGGATTTTGGGAGCCTCAAACTTCACCTCGGGCGTCTTGGGCGGAGGCGGAAGCTTGGGCGGCGGAGGAACCTTGACCTTGGGGGTGGGAGGCGGAGTTGTGGGTAGGAACAGTTCGGTCTGCTCGTAACGGTGCACCTCCATCACATGCCTGACGGTGGCGCCAATGTAGATCATCAACGCGAGGATCACCAGGTTGATAGCCATGCTGGTGATGAACGAACGCATCCGCCCTTCGGGTTCGGGCAGCAATCCAAAGTTGGTTCTTCCGGGATAATAGGTCACAGACATGATTTTAATCCTCGTGAGCGTCCGTCGAGACGGCGCAGAATCCGTTCTTCCGTGCAGACATCATCGGAGTATGGCACCCCATTCAGGATCGAACCCAAACCGGGGAATTTGATCCCCCGCGACTCGTGCAAATCCGAATCCAGATCATTCGGCTGACACGAGGCCGCTGCTGTCCGTCCTCGCCATAATCGGTTAGATGCAATTTGCTCCCCAGTGGGTTGATGCTGCGCGATCTGGTTTTCGGAGCAAAATTGCCGGTCTTCGCCGGGCCCCGCGGCCCGATCAAGATGTCCCCACAATGAATCCGTGGAGTGAAAAGAAAATCTGTCAAAAACACCCATCGCGGATGACCAGACAGAGCCGCAACAACTCATAACTCAGCACAGCCTTAACGCGATCCGCACCATTCACTCGTTCAGTCCCGCCTAGCCTTGGCATACACCTGCTCCAATTTCCTTCCCAAGGCATCGGGCCTGCGAGGTTACAATTCTTGTTTCCCCAACAGGGAAACAATTTGCCGACCTGGGAACTAGACGACGCCCGAAGCCGCTGTGTTCAGAGCCAAACATCGAAACACGTCCAACACTCGATACCTGGGCAAAGCCGCCTGAAGCGACGGTCTGAAGAAGGTCGGCTCGCGGACCGTCCCAGCCATTTCCCCATGGTAATACACGAATCGTACACCGAAGTTCTAACGGAGGCTAACCTTTTGTGAGGATACTGGTTACCGGAGGTGCAGGTTACATTGGTGGTACCCTCGCGCAGCTTCTTGTCGAACAGGGGCACCGACCTGTGGTTTTTGACAATTTGAGTCACGGCCGCCGGGATCTTTTGCCGCCGGGGGTGGAATTTGTGGAAGGCGAGCTGGCGGATCGGCCACTCCTGGAGAGTCTTTTCATCGCCGCGAAGAACCAGGGCCGGCCTTTCGACGGCGTGCTCCACATGGCAGCCCTCATCGAGGCCGGCGAGTCGATGGTGCGGCCTGAAATCTTCTTCCGCAATAACACCGCATCGACGCTGGCGCTGCTGGAGGCGGTGCTGGCCCACGGTCCACGCCGGCTGGTTTTCTCCTCGACCGCGGCGGTCTACGGCGAGCCTGAGTCGATTCCGATCAAGGAAGACGCGCGGCTGCTGCCCACCAACGCTTATGGGGAGTCGAAGCTGCTGGTGGAGCAGATGCTGGGCTGGTTCCACCGCGTGCACGGCCTGCGCTATGCCTCACTCCGCTACTTTAACGTGGCCGGAGCGCCGGAGGGGCCGGCGGGCGTGACCCGGGGCGAGGCCCATGAGCCCGAATCCCACCTGATTCCGCTGGTTCTCGATGTCGCCCTGGGCCGCCGCGCGTCGATCCGCATTTATGGCGATGACTACGCGACGCCGGACGGGACCTGCATCCGCGACTACATCCACGTCTCCGACCTGGCCGACGCGCATTTGCTGGCTCTCAATGCCCTGGAAACTGAGGGGAAGCTGATTTTCAATCTGGGCAATGGCCAGGGATTCAGCGTCCGCGAGGTGATCGAGTCGGCGCGGCGCGTAACTAGCCACCCGATTCCGGCCGAGGTTCATCCACGACGCCCGGGCGATCCGGCGGCGCTGGTGGCGAGCTCGGAAAAAGCGATTCGTGCACTGGGCTGGAAGCCGAAATATACCCGGTTGGACGATATTATCCGGACGGCGTGGGCGTGGCATCAGAAGCGTTATCAGGCTTAGAAGGGAATCAGAATTGCCCAGCCCATATTGAGAGAAGTCCGGTTGAATTTTCCGACGGAAAAAGCCATCAGGCAAGAAGAAGCCATCGGGCGCGCACTGTCTCTGGTACATTTGCCTGGATTTCGGCATATGTCGCCCGCTACACGCACATGAATTAACTTGACATTTACATCCAGTCGCAGCCAACGTTAGTTCCTGAAACCCGAACTCCAAGCTGGCGAAGTCTGAATTTTCCCCGGGAGGATTTGCGCGCGGCTCTGCACGAGGTCTTCGATCTATGGCATCCAGCGCTTCCAACCGTCCCAATGGGGCCGGCGTCACGGGCATTCCCCGCGTCATACTTGGCTCCGCGCTCGGAACCATGATCGAGTGGTACGACTTTTTCATCTTCGGCTCGCTGGCCACGGTGCTTTCGCTGAAGTTCTATCCTCCCGGCAACGACACATTCGCAATGATTGCCTATTTGGCTACCTTCGCCGTGGGCTTCCTGGTGCGGCCATTTGGGGCGCTCTTCTTTGGCCGGTTGGGCGACCTGGTAGGGCGCAGAATTGCCTTCATCCTGACGCTGACCATTATGGGTTTCTCTACGGCTTCGATTGGCCTGTTGCCCACCTACCAGATGGCGGGCTGGTTTTCGCCCATTGCGCTGATCCTGATTCGCGTGCTGCAGGGCGTGGCCCTGGGCGGCGAATATGGAGGGGCGGTGGTGTTTGTGGCCGAACATGTGCCGGACAACAGGCGCGGCTTCTACACCAGCTTTATCCAGATCACGGCCACGCTGGGGCTTTTTGTGTCGCTGGCGGTGATTGTAGTGACGCAGCAAAGCATGCTGCCGGCGACCTTCCAGGATTGGGGCTGGCGGCTGCCCTTTCTGGCGTCGATTGTGCTGGTGACCATCTCGCTTTACATCCGCTGGAAGATGAAGGAATCGCCCATCTACACGCAGATCAAAGCAGCCGGCATGCACTCCACCAAGCCGCTCACCGATGCATTCACCAACTGGAAAAACCTGAAGCTGGTGCTCATCTCGCTGTTTGGCGCCACGGCCGGCCAGGGAGTGGTCTGGTACACAGGGGGTTTTTACGCTCTGTTCTACATGCAGACAGTGCTCAAGCTGAATGCCAGGACGGCCAATATCGACGTGGCGATTGCGCTGCTGGCTGGCATGCCGTTCTATACCGTCTTCGGGGCGCTGAGCGACCGCGTCGGCCGCAAGAAGCTGATGATGATCGGGCTGCTACTCGCGGCGCTTTTCTACATACCCATTTACAAGGGCATGCAGCATGCGGCAGGCAACCATGTAACCAGTGTGAGCTCGGTCAAAGACAAAGTGACAGGAGCCATCAAGCTGACGCCGCTCGCCCCAGACGCCGCGACCGACAAGCTGGTTCCGGCCAAAGAAGCGGTGAACGCCAACCATGCGATGCTGATTTTCTGCGTCTGGCTGCAGGTGCTGCTTGCGTGCATGACTTATGGGCCGATTGCGGCCTACCTGGTAGAAGCCTTCCCCGCCAAGGTGCGTTACACGTCGGTCTCGCTGCCATATCACCTGGGTAACGGCGTTTTTGGCGGTTTATTGCCCTTGATTGGGCTGGGGCTTTGCGCGACGACGGGGAATATCTACGCGGGGCTGTATTATCCCATTGGCGTCGCGGCACTAACGTTTATCGTTGGGATGATCTTCTTGAAAGAGACTCATGGCAAGCTGATCTGGGGAGAGACCGCGAAGACGGATTGAGGCTTGAACGGAGGCATCGAGGGTTGTGCGGAACGCTCCTTGGGGTCAGTGGCGACAGCAGTCATGCCGGATCAAGGGCAGGTAGTAAGCCTCCAGGTACCAGGAGACCGCGAACAGGATGGCCATGGCCGCCATGGCCCAGAAGAAAAGGCGGACCGGGAGCGTGGACATGAGCGGCTGGCCCGCATCGGGGTTAGTCCGCGCCGGCCAGGAAAATAGCAGGCCGCTGGAAAAGCACACACAGGCCGCGAGCGCGATATTCAGCAGAATGACGGTCAGGCGCTCGTTCCATCGGCTTCCGGGTTCAAAGAAGGCGCTCATCATAACCGGATAGAGGGAGAGAATGCTGAGCACGAAGGAGAGCATTCTGCCGAGTTCAAGAAGCATCGCCGGCTCCCTTCTTATCAGAGTTTCAGGGAGTTCAAGCCCGTGGGGACAGCGAACTCCATGCATCCGATCTCTGGCAACATTCTAATCTCGGCTTCTTTCTCAACTACGAAGTGATCTCAGGCCGACCCTCTGGAGCGGCGGAGCTTCGCCCACTTGCCGAGTGTGCCCCGGGCTGGTTAGAGTGACAGCCACGCGGAGTCTGAGCGGAAGCCCGCTGCCGGCAGCCGCGAGCGCTTTCATCTTCCCTCGCCAAAAAGGACGTCTTCATGTCATCCGAGCCAGTTTCCTCTATTGCCCAACGCGATATCGACTCCACGCTGCGCGAAAACCGCGTGTTTCCGCCGCCGCCGGAGTTCAGTGCGAAGGCTCACATCAAGAGTCTCGAAGAGTATGAAGCGCTGTACAAGAAGTCCATCGAGGATCCGGAGAGCTTCTGGGCCGGGGCGGCGAGGGAGTTGCACTGGTTCAAGCCGTGGGACAAGGTGCTGGAGTGGGATTTGCCGTGGGCCAAGTGGTTCGTGGGCGGCAAGCTGAACATGAGTTACAACTGCGTCGATCGCCATGCGCTGGGGGCGCGGCGTGACAAGACCGCGATCATCTGGGAAGGGGAGCCAGGCGAGGTGCGGCGGCTCACCTATGCCGAACTGCACGCCGATGTGCAAAGGTTTGCCAATGTGCTGAAAGGGCTGGGCATCAAGAAGGGCGACCGGGTGGCCATCTACATGGGTATGACGCCGGAGCTTGCAATCGCTCTGCTGGGTTGCGCACGAATCGGGGCGGTGCACTCGGTCATCTTCGGGGGATTTGCGGCCAACGCGATTGCCGACCGGGTCAACGACTCGGAATGCGTGGCCGTACTGACCCAGGACAGCAGCTATAGGCGCGGCGGCGAGATCAAGCTGAAACACACTGTGGACGAGGCCATGGCCGCCTGCCCCACGGTGAAGCATGTGGTGGTCTATCGCCGCACCGGATCGCCGGTGAAGATGGTGGAGGGGCGCGACCACTGGTGGCACGAGCTGATGGAGAAGGCGGCGCCGGAATGCGCGGCGGAAGCACTGGATTCAGAAGACCCGCTGTACATTCTTTACACCTCCGGCACCACGGGAAAACCGAAGGGGCTGGTGCACACCACGGGCGGCTACGCGGTGCAGACCTACCTGACGACCAAGTATGTATTCGACATTCGCGACGAGGATGTTTACTGGTGCACGGCGGATATCGGCTGGGTGACTGGGCATTCCTACGTGGTGTATGGGCCGCTGGCAAACGGCGCGACGGTGCTGATGTATGAAGGCGCGCCCAACTGGCCGGATTTTTCCCGCTTCTGGAAGATCATCGACGACCACAAAGTGAGCATCTTCTACACCGCGCCCACGGCGATTCGCGCGTTTATCAAATGGGGCGACCAGTACGTGGAGAAATACAAGCTGGACTCGCTGCGGCTGCTGGGGACAGTGGGTGAGCCCATCAATCCCGAGGCGTGGATGTGGTACCGGGAGAAGATCGGCCATAATCGCTGCCCGATCGTGGATACGTGGTGGCAGACGGAGACGGGGGCCATCCTGATTGCGCCGATTCCCGGCGCCGTGCCCACTAAGCCGGGCTCGGCCACGCGGCCGTTTTTTGGCATTGAGCCGGAGGTGGTGACGCGCGAGGGTGCCGCGGTTCCGGCAGGCAGCGGCGGGTTGCTGGTAATCCGCAAGCCGTGGCCTTCGATGGCGCGCACGATTTTTGGCGATCCTGAACGCTACCGGCAGACTTACTGGAGCGACGTGCCGGGCTGCTACTTTACCGGCGATGGCGCGCGCATGGATGGCGACGGCTATTTCTGGCTGATGGGGCGCGTGGACGACGTGATCAACGTGAGCGGGCACCGGCTGGGCACCATGGAGGTGGAGTCGGCGCTGGTGGCGCATCCCAAGGTGGCCGAGGCGGCGGTGGTGGGCCGGCCCGATGAACTGAAGGGGCAGGCCATCTCCGCATTTGTTTCGCTTGAAAGCGGCAATCAACCTAGCGAAGAGCTGAAGGACGAGTTGAGGAAGTGGGTCACGAAGGAGATTGGTTCGCTGGCGCGGCCGGACGATATTCGATTCACCGAGCAGCTACCCAAGACGCGTTCAGGCAAGATCATGCGGCGACTGCTGCGGGAACTGGCCACGCATGGGGAGATCAAGGGAGACACGACCACGCTTGAGGACTTTACGGTGATCGCGAAGCTGCGCGAGGCGGAAGAGGGATAGGCGGACCTCAAGCGGAGGCGAAGATGCGGCGTTTGCGTTACAGGGTGGCGATGAGCCTGGATGGATTCATCGCCGGGGCGAAGGGCGAGTACGACTGGATCGTGGCTGATCC
>PMOF01000234.1 GCA_003162495.1 Acidobacteriaceae bacterium | reverse complement strand
CGCGCTCAGCGTGAGCTGGTCCAGCGAGGCGGCTTCGGCATAGGCCGTCAAGGGCAGCTTGTCCGGCTGCTCCAGCCCGAATTGGAACACTGCCAGATTTACGGCGCCCGGCGCTGCATCCTGCATCGGCACTGAAACCTCCAGCATTTCCGGTTTAGGCGACGTCCACACCAGCTTGAACGGTTTGCTGTCGGCGGTCTGTTCTTCGACCCGGTCGACGCAGAGCGAGCTGTCGCCCTGCAAGTGCAGTGTGTCCTTGCGACCGACTATCAAGGCCGACTCGTTGCTGGCCGACACGGTCCACTTTCCGGATTGCGCGACATGCAGGTGATAGCGCGGTCCCTCCCAGTCATCGAAGCCATACTTGCCGCGCACCACGGCGGTGACCTCGCTNNATGGAGCGGCACATCCAACGGTCCACTCTTGGCTTCGATTTGCAACATGAGCCCGTAGGCCAAACGAGTTCCAAACACCAGCGGCGCTCCCTCGGCGGGCAGCACCAGCGAAGGCTTCTGCGCGCAAAATGCTTCTGCCGGATCCACGGGATGGAGGGGTGGCGGCTTGGCCGGACCGATCGGCGGCAGCGCCACCACCACCACCGATTTGGGATCGCGGAACGAAGGCGGCACATTCAGACGCAGATTGAGCGTGTCTTCGGTGGGCAGCGCCAATGCGGGGATGTACTGGAAATGCGCCGTGTGCAAGGACGAAAGAATCCTGGCCGTGTCCACGATGGCGCCAATATACGGACTGTAGAGGCCGCCGCCGGCCATGTTCGAATAGCTGAGCTGGTTCATCAGGTCCGCGGTGGAACCGCTGGAGAGCTGCATCACCAGCGATTGCGCGTTGGCGTCGTCCAGCACCAGCCCGTCAGTCTGCTGCACCAGGCACGGAGCTTGCTGGTCGCTGGGCTTATCGAAGCATTCTTTGTCGAGTTTGATCCCCAGGCTGCGGGCGGCCAGCGCGGTGCGGTCTTTGAGCAACTTGGCATCGGTCTGGGAAGTGACCTTGACCTCCGCCAGGTAGGCGTCCAGCCGCATGCGGTCCAAACTTGCGGCCTGCAGATCCTGGGTCGCGCGCACAAACGCGCCCGGTCGCCCGCGCACGGCCTTCATCAGAGTGCTGAAGTCGCCCCCCGTTTCCGGGGCCAAAAAAATCACCGCCTGCTGCGCCTCAGAGGGAACCGTCACAAACACGCCCTCCTCGCGGGCCGCGTGCGACCAGGTCTCCACGCGGGTAAACCAGTTGGGTGGCGGCGGATTGGTGGACCCGCGCAGAAATGCCACAATCAGCACGTAGTGGGCCGATTGGCTCTCGGGCAGGTCGGGATGAATCCAGAGCCGGTCTCCGGGCAGCAGGTTGGGGGTCTGGCCGATCGGCAGCGTGACCTCGCCGCGTTTGACGCGCACGTCCACCTTGGGTCCCGAGAGGTCAAAAGCCGGGGCATCGGCGCGCAGTACGGTGGCAACCAGAAAGCAGAGCGAAAGCAACTGCAGACAACGGCGCATACTCTTCATTGTACGAATTGGTGCCCTTGGGGCAAAATACCAGCACCGGGCGTTCGGATCGCGCAACTCTTCCGGGCGTTCGGGTCGCTGGCCGTAGTAAAAAATCCAACTCTTTCACCGGTCCGTGCCTAAGGCCGGATGATCGGGTACACTGGGACCTGCTATAGCGTTGAACCGAGGGATTAGCTAAAGTATTTCCTGAGCCCATAAGGGTTGAAAGATGAAAAGGGCCTTCATTAGGTAACAGCCGTAATCAATACCTTGGATCGCCTTACATTGATTCGGGAGATGCCCGCAGGTCCCCCACGCACTTGCAGAATAAAGTCGAGAGCCCGCGATACTATTCGCCAAAGGCTTGAATGATTGNNAGAGGCGCGGCAATACGGAGAAGAAAGAAATGAAATCGGCAAAAGCTGCACCTGGCAGCGTAGACGTAAGCAGCATGAGCATTCCCGACGCGGAAGAGATGATTGAAGAAACTCTCAACGAGCTGGCGTTTTCGGCCGATCCCGGCCTGGCGCGGGCCCTGCATTTCCTGGCCCCGCCCGGATACCAGGCGATCGTCGAATTGTGCAGCGAGAGCGGCCGCAGCAAGCGCCGCAATGCGTCGGCTGACTGCTGGTCGCCGGAAGACGACGAAGTGCGCATCTACTTCGAGCGCATCGGCGACGGCGAGGCCGCCCCCCGTGCCGCGCGCGCGCCGCGAGAGGCCAACCATCATGGCTACGACGACGAAGACGACGATGGCCAGGAAGCTGTGATCCCGGCCGATCTGGACGCTCGCGTCAAGGAGCTGTGCGCCGCACTGGCGGAAGCCGAGCGCGGCGGCCACGCCTTTATCGCCCTCAAATGGTTCCGTGATTCCTTTCTGCCGCGCAAGGCCTTCCGTTGGAACCAGCAACCCGAATCGCGCCAGGTGGTGCTTGCTGAGGCGATCCAGCGCGGTGTGGTGCTGACCAGCAAGATTGCGAACCCCAAGACGCCTGCTTATCCCACCACCACCATCCGCCTGAACCGCGCCGAGGCTGGGATTCCCGAGGAAGCGCAGCGCTTCCATCCCGTCACGGTGCATGGCGA
>PMOF01000165.1 GCA_003162495.1 Acidobacteriaceae bacterium | reverse complement strand
GACGCGCCCACGTTGTTTGACCCGGTAGCGGTGACATACGCTTTTCGTCCCGACCTGTGCACGGCGACGCCGATGCGCCTCGATGTGGACGACAAGGGGTTCACGCTGCCTGTTCAGGGTGCTCCCAATGCCCAGGTCTGCCTGAAGTCGGATGAGAAGGGCTTTCTGGAACTGCTGCTGAACCGGATTGCCAAGTAAAGCGAGCGTCGGTCGAGGTCCATGATGATCCGCGCAGTCGCGGAGATTTCCGTTGGCGCAATTCTATTCAGTCACCGTCGAACCGTAGTTTGTGGGCTGTGGGGCGGTGCCGCGAATCTGATGAATAAACAACGGTACTTCTTTCTCGATCAGGTCTTGGCGGTCAATCTGGATGTTGTGCGAGCTGTTTTTGGCGATGATTCTCCGACTTCGGGTGGAAAGCTTCTTCAGATCTTCCTGCATCTGGTTCAACACCGGCTCCGCCATTTTTTGGGAGGCGTTTTCTGTCGCCAGATCCTTGGCGGGATCATGCGAGAAGATAAGAATGGGCAGCGCACCGTAGGGGCCCGTATGCACCGTCTCCAGGCCGGATCGTTCGAAGTTGCCTGACTCGCCGAGCGATTCCTGGACATGCATCTCACAGAAATCTTCCGCCTGCAATCGCGCATCGTTGGCATCGAGGCCAGGCCTGGTATGCGAACATCTTCCCAAGAGGCGGGGAACACCGACGATGAACGCGGCCTTTGCGACCACGACTACCCATGGAGGCGGACCATTGCCAATCATGGCTTTGAACGCGGGGTTGTCCTGAAACATGGGGGTTGAGCCGTCGACAAACACCATCCCGGCGATGTCCTCGGGATAGCGCGTAGCGTAATCCCGGATGTAGATTCCGGCAATCGAATGACCCATCAAGACAATAGGGCCGGTGACCTTGGCCTCGAGCAGGAGGCCGTGCAGTTCGTCGGCAATGTGGTCTGCATCGCGCGGAGTCGGCCGCGCCTGGCTCAAGCCGTATCCTGCCCGGTCATAAGCGCAGACGCGAGTGGTCCTGGCGAGCGCGGGCTGGACCGCTGCCCAGATGACCGCGTCATCTCCCAGGCCTGCATCGAGCACGATGGTTGGCGAGCCGCTCCCGCTGCAGTCGATGTGCATCCTGTACCCGTCGACGATGTAGATTTCTCCGGGGGCCGGGTTGTGCGCGCGAAACGAGAGCCTGGCGATGGCGTTGAAACTGGCGCTTCCCGCCACGGCGCCCGCCAGAAGAACAACCACGGACAACACAGTCGTCTCGGCAACGCGCCGCCATCTGGCCGAGACCTTGGCAGAAAGTGAAAGGAAACGTTGAACGCTCAGCCAGATAACCAGAACCCCGATGAGCAGAATGAGCGCTGGGGCGACAACGTAGTCAAAGTCCATGAAACACCTCAGCCTTCCAATTCCATCGCGGACAACTCAATCGATCATCCTATCTGGAATCTTTTTTTCAACTCGAAGTTTACCCATCTCGCCCAGGAAGCTTTGAATTTTCCAGCCTGCCCGCGACTATCCCAGCAATCCCATTGACACTCCGGGCAACTAGGTGAAAAATGGCGGGTCGATTCAATTGGCGCCGTTTTGTGCGCTCTACGGAGGGAAAGTGGGAAAAGCGAAGGGTTTGCAGGTTGTGTGTGTGTGTGCGTTCCTCAGCGCGGGATTGCTGTTAGCCGGTTGCAAGACCGCGCCGGAGTTGACTGAAGCCAACGCGCAGGCGCTCATCCAGGCCAAGTATGACCAGACTCCGGCGACTGGCGTCAACATCATGGTGGACGATCTGGGCCTGAAACAAGGGCTTGCGGCCCAATACTGGAAGCTCAGCAAGGTCTATTCCAACAAATCCTGGGCCGATTACACGCTGACCGACGACGGCAAGAAGGCGCTGACGCTGCTTGCCGGCGGCGACGTGATTCAGTGGCGCCCAGAAGAGGGCAACCCGGCGCATTTCGTGGTGGTCACGGTGGCGGCCAACCACGCCAGAGCCCACGATATCAACAACTTACAGGACGAGACTCTTCCCGGAGCGGACATCGCCAAGGGCGCCGAATTCACCGAAGGCGCGGACTTGACCGGCGTTCCCGCCCCGCTCCAGGGCATTGCCCACAACCCGGGAAACAAGCTGAGCGCCAAGCGCCACGCCGATTTTTCCCTCGAGGGCGGAGCTTGGAAGCTGCATTCGATTGAGTAAAACAAGGCCGAAAAACCCGGGCGGGTGGGCAGGATCAATTGACCCCACCCGCCTTTCTTGCTATTGTAAGAAGGTTCCGCAAGAACGCCTCTGTTCGTGCGTTTTAACGACAGTTGGGTACGGGTAAGGCGGGCCGGGCAGCAATCGGCTGGCGCTGAATCCCAGGCCAGGTGCTGTTAACCGGCCAGACATGTCCCGGAAATCGCTCTTTTCTTGCGAAGGGCAAGGACAATCGCTACGGCGCCCGCGCGTTCTCCACCTTGGAGGGCTATGCGGGCCGAAACCGCGAAACGGAGTTGGCTTTAACCGCAATGAGCGGGAAAACGCCCGGCCACCGTCCCGGTTTTCGTCTGAGATTGGAACGAAGGCAGACGCGAAGCAGCAAACTAGGGCTTCTGTGCGCCTGTGCGGTCAGTTTGCCGCCCAGGACCAGAACAGCCCGAAGGGCCTGCGCGCGGCTGCGGGAATTTTGAAGGGTAACGGCATTTGCGGTAAGGAGTTTCAGTTTGCCTACATTCAATCAGTTGGTTCGCAAGGGGCGCACGGCCCCGCGGTACAAGACGGCGTCCCCGGCCCTGCAGGCCTCACCGCAGCGCCGCGGCGTATGCACCCGCGTGTATACCCAAACGCCCAAGAAGCCGAACTCGGCCCTGCGCAAGGTAGCGCGCGTGCGGCTGACCAACGGGATTGAGGTCACTACCTACATTCCCGGCATCGGCCACAACCTGCAGGAGCACTCGATCGTGCTGATTCGCGGCGGCCGCGTGAAAGATCTTCCCGGCGTTCGCTATCACGTGGTCCGGGGCACGCTGGATTCCGTGGGCGTGACGGGCCGTAAGCAGAGCCGGTCAAAATACGGAGCCAAGCGCGCCAAGGGCGGCGCGGCCCCGGCCAAGGGCAAAAAAGCAGTTTAAGGTTCCGGGGCGCAGGTTTTGAACCCGGACTTGGGAACGAAGCGGCGCGAAAGCGCGAGGATTTTAGGAATTATGCCGAGAAAAGGGCACATTGCGAAGCGGGAAGTGGCGCCGGACCCGGTTTACGGGTCGACGCTGGTCACCAAGTTTGTTAACTCGATGATGTGGGGCGGCAAGAAGTCGACCGCCCAGGGCATCTTTTATGAGGCGATGAAGAACCTCGAAGAGAAGGGCGGCGGCGACGATGCCCTCAAGCTCTTCAAGAAGGCGGTGGAGAACTGCAAGCCGCTGCTCGAGGTCAAGACTCGCCGGGTGGGCGGCGCCAACTACCAGGTGCCGATCGAAGTGAATCCTGAACGGCGCACCTCACTGGCGATTCGCTGGCTGATTACCTACGGGCGCAACCGCGGCGAAAAGGGCATGACCGACAAGCTGGGCAACGAGCTGCTGGATGCGGCCAACGGGCGCGGCGCGGCGATGAAGAAGAAGGAAGACGTGCACCGCATGGCCGAGGCCAACAAGGCCTTTGCCCACTACCGCTGGTAGGGTGCTCTGTAAGTTGCTCTACGTGAGTTGAGGTTTCCCAGGTCTCAAAATCGGGATCTGGGGCACCCAGAAATTTTGATTGTTGAAGAAACAGAAACCGCGGGCTATGAGTGCCCGCAAGGAAGAATAGCCGTGGCTCGCACTACACCTCTGAATCGTTGCCGGAACATCGGAATCATGGCGCACATTGACGCCGGGAAGACGACTGCGACAGAGCGCATCCTATTTTATACGGGCATCACGCACCGCATCGGCGAAGTGCATGAGGGCACGGCGACAATGGATTACATGGAGCAGGAGCAGGAGCGCGNNCGCGGCATCACGATTACTTCGGCGGCTACCACCTGCACCTGGAAAGACGTTCGCATCAATATCATTGACACCCCGGGCCACGTCGACTTCACCGCTGAAGTGGAGCGGAGCTTGCGGGTACTCGACGGCGCGGTGGCGTTGTTCGACTCCGTCAGCGGCGTGCAGCCTCAGACTGAGACCGTGTGGCGGCAGGGCGACAAGTACAAGGTGCCCCGCATCTGCTT
>PMOF01000082.1:752-5554 GCA_003162495.1 Acidobacteriaceae bacterium | reverse complement strand
GTTTGACTCCGCGCACACCCTCACGGACAAGCTGGGCGCTTGCGTCACTCCCTTCCTCTACGGTCATCCCTGGCTGGAGAAGCCGGCTCTCTATTACTGGCGGGCGATGCTGTTCTTTCAGGAATTTGGCTTCCATGATTGGAGCGCTCGCCTGCCCTCGACCACCTTCGCTTTCATCATGGTCGGCCTCATTTATCTCCACATGCGCCGCTTCCGCCCCGGCGGTCATGTGGATGCGGCCCTGATCACCGCCGCCTGCGCCGGCATCATCGGCTTTTCCCGCGGCGCATCCACTGACATGCAGATGGCGGCGCCTCTGGCCATAGGGCTGCTCGGCTGGTATGCCTGGTATGAGACCGGTTCCAAATTCTGGCTCTATGACATTTACTTCTTCACCGGCCTGGCCACCCTGGCAAAAGGGCCGGTGGCGCCCTTTCTGGCTATCGTCATCGTCGCCGCCTTTGCCTTCCTGCGCCGCGAGTGGTCCATCCTTTATCGCTCTCTCTGGTGGCCCGGCATTGCGCTCTATTTCGCCATGGTCCTGCCCTGGTTCATTGCCGTCCAGCATGACAATCCGACTTTTTTCCGCGAGTTCTTCCTGGAACACAATATTCAGCGCTTTGCCACTGACCGCTATCAGCATGTGCAACCCTTTTATTACTACCTGCCGGTCGTCATCTTGGCCGTGATGCCGTGGACCGTCATCGCCGTTCGCGCTCTCATTGACGGGATCCTTACTTCTGTGGCCGAGTGGCGCCTGCGCCGCATCGGCACCTCAAAGCGCCTTCCCAACCGCCCCGGCGACGCCTTCCCAGAGTTCCTGGTCCTGTGGGCGTTCATTCCCATCGTCTTCTTCTCCTTTTCCCATTCCAAGTTGCCCGGCTATATTCTCCCCTCTATTCCCCCGCTCGCCATCCTCACCGGAGACTATCTCTTTCGCCGCCGCCAGCCTGGGCTCAACCGCTGGGTGCTGTTGGGCCATGCCGTGCTTTGCGGCATATTGACCATGTTCGTCCTGCTGCTACCCTGGTTTGTCACTCAGGGCGTCAAGATGCCCCCCACCCACGCCCTTGCTGCCTCGTTGTTGGCCGCCGCCGGCGCCTCGCTGCTCATTCTCATTGTGGTCAACGGCTTCGGCGTGGCCCGCCTCCGTTTGGTTACCTGCTGTGTGCTGGTGGTGCTTGTTTTCTTCCTCTATGGAGTGGGTCCGTTTTTCGGCATTCCCGCAGTCGGGGCCAGCAAGCGCGTCATTCATCTCATCGACCGCACTTACTCCGCCCGCCCCCTCGCCGATCGCATCGCCTCCATGGTCCCCGACGACGAAACAGTGGCCGTCTTTCGCGTTCGCCGCGACATCGAATATGGGCTCTCGTTCTATCGCAATCGCGAAGTGATCAACTATGAGAACAGCGGCGTGCCGGACGGCCGTCACCTGCTGGTGGTGCGCGTCACCGGCCGCAATGGGGTCGACCTCCACACTCCCGGCGCTCTCGACGAATATCTTGAAGGCCGTCACTACGAACCCCTCTTCACCTGGCCTGAGCAGGGCCTGGTGATTTACCTGGTCGGCGCTCGTTAACTCCTTAGGTTGAGCTTTAGGTTGCGTTTGATCGCAACTCGTGCCAAAGTGACGGAAGGGATAACTTCTGTCCAATCCCGCTAGAAAGCGCCAAAGCATCTTAATTTGAAAGGCGCCTCCGCCAGACCGGGGGGTTTTAAAGCCTGAAAAGCTCGGTGCCGCTCATAAAACAACGGTATCTCCCGCTTTAGATACTGAAGGAATGCAAATTCCTAACCACTCGCCTCAAAGGGAAAAGCATGTCTTTGGCTGCTTCTATTGAAATCCTCGATCTGCGGCACTTCGCGGCGCCCGTGCTCCGCGCTGTGCTCGATGCCGAGGGTGAGCTGTGGAAGCAGCGCCTGCACTGGGACTATCGCACCTCCTCGAGGCTCCTGATGCAGTATCTCGATAGCCACATGCTGCCCGGCTATGCGGCTGTCGAGGCCGGCCAGGTGACGGGCTACGTCTTCTGCGTGTACGAAGAAACCAAGGCGGTCATTGGCGACGTATTCGCTCTGCCCGGCTCCTCTGACGGATCCATTGACCCGTCGCCTTCCGCGCACCTGATTGAGCGGACTCTGCTCAAGCACATCTTTGAGACGCTGCTCAACTCGCCGCAACTCGACCGCATCGAGTCTCAACTGCTGCTGCACCCTTCCGGCGCGCACGCTGAGATCTTCAGCCAGACCGGGTTTCAAATCTTTCGCCGCCTTTTCATGGTCCAGCAGCTTCACGGTCTTTGGAACCAGCCCCGCCCCAACCTCTCTGACGGCCTCGAGCTGCGCCCTTGGCGCGATGAAGACCTGGCTCCCGCGGGGCGCCTCATCGCCGAGGCTTATCGCGATCATCCCGACAGCATCATCAATGACCAGTACCGCTCTACCCACGGCTCCCAGCGCTTCCTTCACAACATCGTCCGATACGCCGGATGCGGCGTCTTCTCCGCGCAGGTGTCGCATGTCGTTGTCGACCGCCACAGCCGCGAACTCGTCGCCCTGGTGCTGGGTTCGCGCGTCAGTCCACAGAGCGGCCATATTACCCAGGTCTGCGTCCATCCCCATTACCGTCGCCGCGGCTTGGCTCGCTTGCTGCTTTCAGTCGCCGCCTTCCATTTCATGCGCCACGGCGCGACCGAGATTTCTCTCACCGTGACTGAATCCAACAACCACGCCATCGACCTCTACCGCGCCGAGGGATATTCGATCGCGCACACCTTCGATGCCGCCGTCTGGCAGCGCGAGCGAACATCCTGAATTGATCTGGAATCGTGAAAGAGAAAGTTCCTACCGCGCAATCAAAAACATGACCCAGCTGAGCACAATCGCCGACCCGGTGAATAGTGCAAAGCAGTAGAGCCCATAGCGCACCATCCGCCGCGGCGTCTCCCGCTGCGTAATGCCGAACACAACCGAAGCGAACAGTGCGAACAGCACAACCGCCGCAAAATGAGAGGGCCGAAACACTACACTTTCCTCCCCGTGCGTAGATTATGCGCATCCACCGCCGCGATCACGTTCAGCAGTCCGGCCACGACAATAAATCGTGTGCCATAGTCGGCCGTCGTTACCTGCGCCTGATCCACTCCCAATCCCAGCGCGCGGCTCACGATGTAAAGCAGCCCGTTGCCCAGATCGCCGGCCAGGCCGAGCATATCCAGAATGTCATGCGCCCCGCCATAGAGCTTGCCCTGCATGGCAATGCCCAGCACGAACATGCCCAGGATGGACGCCGACAGCAGCGCCCCGCGGCCCCATTTTCGCACCAGAAAATGCCCCGCGCCCGGCACCAGCCAGCCGGCAATCAGAGGAAGATAGACAAATCCTTGCTGTGAGTGTGGTCTTACCGCGGCGTTCGTATTCTGCGTTGCCATTCCTTTTTGACTATATCGCACCAGCCTCTGCTGCCGGTATCGCGCCGCCGTTTTCGGGCGCTCCCTATTTTTTGATCCCTATTCCCAATTCCCTGCTTTTCTCAAATTCGCACCAGCTCCTGCTGCATCTTCCCCGTCACCCACGCCTTGCCCGGCGCCGTCAGCATGTCAACCTCGCTGCGCACTCCAAACTCCGGCAGATAAATTCCGGGCTCGACCGAGAAACACGTATGCGGCAAGATCAGCCGCTCGTCGTGCGTCTCCAGGTTGTCAAGATGCGCGCCGGGGCCATGAATCTCTTTCGCAATGTTGTGACCCGTGCGGTGGGTAAAGTAGTTGCCGAAACCTGCCGCGACAATCACGGCCCGCGCCGCGTCGTCGGCCTCAAACCCGCGCATCGGCCGCCCCTTCGCAAATGCCTTCTCCACTGCGGCAATTGCCGCGTCGCGCGCGTTCCGCACGGTCTCAAATACCAGTTGTTCCATTTCCGTCGGCTCGCGCCCAACCACACCGGTCCAGGTGATGTCGTAGAACACGCTGTCAGGCTTGTTGACCCGCCCCCAGATGTCGATTAGTAGAAAATCGCCCTCGCAGATCGGTGCGCAGTTTTCGGCGGTCGGCTCATAGTGCGAGTCGGAGCTGTTCGCGTTCACGCTCACGTTCGGCGCGTTCTCCCACACCAGCCCCTCGTTGCGCATGGCCGTGCTCAGCCACTCCATCATTTGAAATTCGGTGAGGCTGCCTTTTTTCCCCTTGCCGGGACGAAGACTGCGCGCGATTTTTTTCCAGCCTTCAACCAGAATCATGTCAATGACCTTTTGCGCCTCGCCGTGGCTCGCTATCTGCTCTTCGTTCAGCACCGCCTCAAACTGGCTCACCAGGTCGGCCGAACTCACGATCTGCTTGCCAAGGCCGCGCAAAAACTCCACNNAGCCCCGCCGCCAGCTCCTGCCAGCTCGAGTACCGCCCCTTGCCGCCGGGCAGCGAGTCCAGCCGCCCCTGCTCAATGCGATGCACCAGCTTGCGCGGCTCGCCCTCCACCGGAACAAAGTAGTACCAGCGCCGCGTGATATGCGCCTTCTCATCCAGCCCAAGAATGCGCTCTCCGATCGGGTCGCGGTGGTGATGGTCGTAGAATAGCCAGCCGTCCAGACCGGCCTCCCGAATCGCCGCCTGAATCGCCTCAAGTTTCATACCGGCCATCATACGCGCGCCGGGTTTGCACCCGGGGCCCTATCCTTGTATTGCATATTGCTATGAAGTCTTGCTATGAAGATCTTCCTCGCCATCCTCGCTATTGTCCTCATTGTTGCCTCCCTCATCGCCGACTACAAATGGCGCCGGTGGATCGCCGCCCGCAAACGCGACCGC
>PMOF01000082.1:0-680 GCA_003162495.1 Acidobacteriaceae bacterium | reverse complement strand
CCCACAACTCCCGTCCATGACCCCTCCGCACTGCGTCCGCCTGCCGGAGCCCGCGTCGCCATCGTGGAGTTTGAAGACCTGGAGTGCCCTGACTGCGCCCGCGCCAACCCGCTGCTCAAAGAGGCCGCCGCCAAGTACCACATCCCCTGGGTCCGCCACGACTTCCCGCTCCCCTTCCACAACTGGAGCATGAACGCCGCCGTCAACGCCCGCTGGTTTGATACCAAAAGCAAGGCCATCGGCGACGAGTACCGCGACACCGTCTTCGCCAATCAGCCCGCGATCACCAGTCCCGACGCGCTCACCCAGTTCACGCAAAAATTCGCGGCCGACCATCACATCGCGCTGCCCTTCGCCATCGACCCGCAAGGCAAGCTCCTCGCCGAGGTCAAGGCTGACTACGCCCTCGGCCAGCGCATTGGCCTCGAGCACACGCCCACCATCTGGGTCGTCACCGCCAACAGCAAAGGCGCGCCTTTCGTTGAAGTCGTCGACCGCACCAAGCTCTACCAGCTCATTGACCAGGCCCTGGCCGACACCGCCTCCGCGGCCCATCCCACCGCCAAAAAAGCCAGCACCAACTAGCCGCCAACCGGTACGCAAGCACTAAAAAACCGCATCCCTCAACGGATGCGGTTTGCTGTTCTCTGATCTCTATTCCCTGCGTCCCTAGTCCCTAC
>PMOF01000307.1:1569-4747 GCA_003162495.1 Acidobacteriaceae bacterium | reverse complement strand
CAACCGGGCCCTTCACGCTGCCACCACTGCCCTATGCCTATGACGCGCTCGAGCCGAGCTTCGACGCCGTGACTATGCACCTGCACCACGACAAGCACCACCAGGCTTATGTGAACAATCTCAATGTGGCTGTGGCTGCGCATCCCGAACTGGCGGGCAAGAGCCTGGTGGATTTGTTGACCAGCCTCGGCACTTTGCCCGAGAGCGTGATGGCTGCGGTTCGCAACAACGGCGGAGGCCACTTGAACCATTCATTCTGGTGGCCCACGCTGGGCAAGGGCGGCGCCGCGCCCAGCGGAGAACTGGCCAAGGCCATCGACGCGAAGTTCGGTTCGCTGGCATCGTTCCAGGACAAGTTGACCGCGGCGGCCGTGGGCGTGTTCGGCAGCGGGTGGGCGTGGCTGGTGAAGAATCCCGACGGGACCGTGGCGATTGTAACCACGCCGAACCAGGATGCTCCCCTCAGCGCGGGGCTGCGGCCGGTGCTAGGCGTGGACGTGTGGGAGCATGCGTATTACCTGAAATACCAGAACCGGCGCGCGGACTATGTGAAGGCGTTCTTCAACGTGCTCAATTGGGATTACGTGAGCGGACAATTTGCGCAGAAGGTGAATGTTTAGGACGCATGCGGGAATGAGTCTGATTTGTGGCCGGCCGGCGATCTGGGCTGGGATGGCGGCAGGCCTGAGTTTTGCCGGCGTTGCCGGATGCCAATCGGTGCCCGCGCTCAACCCGCAACAGACAGAGGGGAAGCACCTCTACGACGTGCGCTGCGCACACTGCCACGAGGATAACGACTTGGCGCTCAAAAAAGTGCCGCCAGACCTGCATGGCCTGTTCGATCGCCAGACGCTTCCCAGCGGCATCCCTGCCACCGATATCGCGGTGCGGCAAAATGTTTTATACGGCAAAGGCCTGATGCCCGGCTTCGCAGGACGATTTACAGACGAACAAATGGCCGCGCTGCTGGCTTACCTGCACACGGGGCTGCGCTGAGGATCGAAGGGAACTCGCACCGGACCTTTGTTCATTCGTAGCGAATCGCGGTCATCGGATCGGTGCGCGCCGCGCGGCGAGCAGGAATGGCGCAGGCTATGAATGCAACCAGCCCAAGTGCAACGGTGGACGCCAGAAGGAGTAGGGGATCGCGCGAACTGGCCTGGCTTTCCTGGGCCCAGTGTCCCATCAACTTGCTAAGCGCGACACTCAGGATCATGCCGGCGAGAATCCCGCTGCCCACGCTTACCACTGTCGAGGCAAACACGATGCGGAGCACGTGGCCGCGCGGAGCGCCCAGCGCCATGCGGATGCCGAACTCGTTGGTGCGCTGGACAACCGAGTAGGAGACCACGCTGTAGAGTCCCACGGCTGCCAGCACCAGAGCCAGACCGGCGAAGGTGGCAAAGAGCCACGCAACCAGGCGGCCGCGCGCCCATTCCGGCTCCTCTGAAATCCAATGCTCGAGGTCGCGGGGATTGCCGTTGGTCTGCTGGTCGTGATCGACGGAGTTTACGGCGGCGCGGACGGCGTGGAGCAGCGTGAGCGGCGGAACCTGGGAGCGGATGAGAATCTGCGTATACATGCCCATGGCTGCCGTGTAAGGGATAAACCCTTCAGGCTTGATGGGATTTGAGAGACCGTCGTCCAGCTTATCGGCGATGACTCCGACGATGAGAAAAGTCGAGTTGCTGCCCGGCGCCGTCAGCAGGTAAGGCGGACGCTCAACCACTTCTGGCATTTTGAGCGTATGCCCGACCGCGTCACCGCCCGGGAAATAGCGCTTGGCGAGCGTCTGATTGATGACCAGAAGAGATGCGCCGCGGTGGTTCTCCGCGTTGTCCCAAATGCGGCCCTGCAGAAGCGGGATTTTCAGCACAGGAAAATATTCCGGGCTCACCAGGTTGACGTGCAGGGACTGGTCTTCCGAGGCGGGTTTGCCCACAATTTCAAACTTGGTGCTGAAGCCATTGGAAGGCGGCGTGGCATTGCTGGACATCGCGGCCATGGTGACGCCAGGAACCTGCGCAGCACGGTCGAACAGTTGCTCAAAGTAGGGGGCGCGTTCCGCCCAGGTCTTGTAGGTGCCGTCGTGGATCGGAATGCCGACCGACATGATGTTGTGTGGATCGTAACCCAGCGGCGTGCGCATCAGGCGCAGGAATCCTTCAATGGCCGCTCCCGCGCCCGCCAGCATTAGCAGTGTGAGGGCGATCTGGCCGGCGATCAGGGTGTTGTGCACTTTGCGACCACTTACGCCGGTGGTGGTTTTGCGGGTACTGGCCTGCATCACCTGGCTAACCTCGGGCCGCGAAAGCTGCCATGCGGGCCACAGGCCGAACAGGATTCCGGTACCGATGGCAATGGCGATGGAGAAGATCAGCACCGGCAGATTGATGTGGATGGAGGCCTCATGCGGGAAGGAAAACTCGGGCAGGTTGGCGACAATCAGATCGATCGTTTTGTATGCCAGCAGCAGGCCCAGTGCGGCGCCGGTGACGGAGAGCAGCAGGGCTTCCGTTAGCAACTGTCGGATGATGCGGCCGCGGCTGGCGCCGATGGCGGCGCGCACAGCGAACTCCTGATTGCGGGCGGTGGCGCGCGCGAGCAACAGGATGGAGACGTTGCCGCAGCCGATCAGCAGCAGCAGAGCGACCGAACCAAAGAGCAGATAGAGCGTGCCCCCAAGCTGCTTGATGAAGTCTTCGTTGAGGCCGACCACATGCAGCTTGAGTGCGAGGCCGGGCGGAAAATGCTTCGGGGTCTCTTTTGCAAATTGCTGGATCAGCGGCTGCAGGGCGGCGTCGGCTTGGGCGTGGCTGATGCCTGGCTTGAGGCGAATGCCGACGTAGTAGCCCAGAGTTTGATCCTGGGTGATTTTCTTGGGCAGATAAACATCGCCGTCTCCCCATGTGAAGCGAGAAGCCGCCACGCCGACGACGGTGTAGTTATTGCGAACCAGTTGAATCGTCTTGCCGAGGACGGCGGGGTCTGAATTGAAGTGGCGCTGCCAGAATTTGTAGCCAAGCACGACCACGGGCTGCGGATCCTGTCCGTCGATGGCGTCAGATGGCTGGAGTCCGCGGCCAAGGAATGCAGGAACGCCGAAGAAGCTGAATCCGTTGGAGCTGAAGTAAACCGCCTGCACATCTTCCGGCAGATCGCTGCCGGTGACGGTGAG
>PMOF01000307.1:0-1512 GCA_003162495.1 Acidobacteriaceae bacterium | reverse complement strand
GGGTAGGGGTCCATGATGATGGCGTAGACCACGCTGAAGACCGCGGTGGTGGCGCCGATGCCGAGGGCCAGCGAGAGCACAGCGGTGAGCGTGAATCCCGGCATCTTGATGAGTTGCCGGATGCCGTAGCGGACGTCATGAAACAGGGTTTGCATAAGAGTGCTCCCTTGATTGTCGATTCTCGTGAGCGGATGATCTTGCGCGGCTTGCGTTTCCGAAGAACCTGTTCGCTGAGAGTGCACGTCAGTTGCCAACGGCATTGCGCCTCAACTAATTGATTCGACGAGAAGAGCTTACATGCCGACAGACGGGACTGTCCGCTTTTGGCGCTCAGGTGTTCACAACCGAACATCGGCGATGGGCGCGCGTCCGGGCCATCGATTCCAGGCGCAGAGCCGGGGATTGGGCCGGGCCTTCAAAAATGCCCTATACTCAGGATTGTGATGGCGACCGAAAAAACATTCTATCTTGAGACGTTCGGCTGCCAGATGAATGCCCACGACTCCGAAAAAGTGATTGGCACGCTGCAGCAGCAGGGCTACCGGCAGGTGGATGTGGAAGAAGACGCCGGTCTGATCCTCTACAACACCTGCTCGATCCGCGATAAAGCAGAGCAAAAGGTCTTCAACCGCCTGAACGACTACAAGAAGCTGCACAAGGCCGGCAAGCGGTTTGGCGTGCTGGGCTGCGTGGCGCAGCAGGAGGGCGAAAAGATCTTCGAGCGCGCGCCGTATGTGTCGCTGGTTTCAGGATCGGCGTCCTACCGCAAGCTGCCGGAAATGCTGGCGCGCCTGGAGGCGGGCGAGACGCGCATTACCGGCCTCGACGACCGGCAGACCGACGAGACATTCGAGACCGAGTTCACCGCGCGGCAGAACCCCTATCGCGGGTACATCACCATCATTGAGGGCTGCGACAAATTCTGCTCGTACTGCGTGGTGCCGTATACGCGCGGCAAGGAGCGCAGCCGCGGATCGGCTTCCGTGCTGGCCGAGGCGCGGCGCATTGCCGACCTGGGCTACACCGAGATTCAGTTGCTGGGCCAGAACGTGAACAGCTACCACGACCCGGAAGGGAAGTTGAACTTCGCGGAGTTATTGGCAGCGGTGGGTCAGGTAGCCGGGATTCGGCGGGTGCGCTTCACCACCAGCCACCCGCGCGACTTCACGCGCGACATCGTGGACGTCATCGACCAGGTTCCCACGCTCTGCGATCATGTGCACCTGCCGGTGCAGTCGGGTTCGGCGCGGGTGCTCAAAATGATGGCGCGGGAGTATACGCCTGAGTGGTACCTGGAACGGATTGCATGGATCAAAGCGGCCCGCCGGTCGATCTCCATATCGACTGACATCATTGTCGGTTTTCCCGGCGAAACCGCGGACGACTTCATTCAGACCATGGACCTTCTGGCCGAGGTGGGGTACGATTGCGTCTTCGGTTTCAAATACTCGGCGCGCCCCAACACTCCGGCCTTGACGATGATCGATTCCATTCCGGATGCGGAGAAGGCAA
>PMOF01000066.1 GCA_003162495.1 Acidobacteriaceae bacterium | reverse complement strand
TGCTCATGTCGTAGCCGCAGGGAGCTATGATCAGGAAGTCCGGGTCCGCATCGCGAACGTCATTCCATGAGATCGCGCGGGAGTGTTGCCCCTTCTCGCCGAGCAACACCTTGCCATTCGCAGCTTCCACCAGTTCCGGTCCCCAATTGCCCATCGAAAAAATGGGGTCGGTCCATTCCAGCATCACCACCGTCGGCGTCGGCTTATCTCGCACCGCGTCAGTGACCGCTCGGATGCCAGAGCGCATCTTGGCGACAAGGTCTTTGCCCGCGGGCAAGAGTTCCATTCCCCGGGCGATGCTCATAACGCCGTCAAAGATACCATCAACGGTTCCGGCACTGAGGGCCAAAACCTGAGAACTCAATATGCCGCATCCCACTCTCGCCACGTCGTCCGGAGTCACAGCACATACTTCGCAATGCTCCTGTGTGATCAGCAGGTCCGGACGCAGCTCGCGGATCAGCTCCGCATCGACGTGGTAAAGGGGTTCGTGCAGCTTGAGCCGCCGTCTCACTTCCGCGTCGATCTCCCCGCTGGACATGGTCACATCGAATGCCGGGCGGGTGCACGCGGGCAGTTTCCGCACCCACTCGGGGTTGTCGCATTCATGAGAACGACCGACCAGAGTATGACCCGCGCCAAGCGCGCAGACGATTTCTGTTCCACTGGCGAGGAGTGAAATAACGCGCATGGCAGCTTTTCCTAGGCAGTCACGATCTGCTGTTTCTCTCGGAGGGAGATCACGGAATTTTCGAGCAAAGCAAAGCCTCCAAAAAGTATTGCGGTAAACGCCATATCGCCGATCAGGCTGTTACGGAAGAACGGTACCGCAGCCGTAAAGCACACGACTAACCCCGCCAACGTTCGCGGGTAAAGTGATCCGGCCGCCCAAACCGCAAAATTCGTCACCACAAAAAACATCAATGAGCTTGCCAGTGTCACCACTCCGACGTTCAGAACCGATCTGCGGTCGCGTATGAGGTTTCCCATTGCTACGGTACCCAGCAAACATGCATAAACGATCGGTTGCGACGTCAGCATCGCTTTACCGTACAAGGTCATGCCCAGAACAATATCGCTCAACAGCATCGCTGCCAGAGGCAACGCGTACGCCAGCCGTCGGTTAGGCAAAAATGCCCCACCGAACAACGCCATGGCGGCGATGGGTGTCATGTTGGGAGGATGCGGCACCAGCCGGGTCATTGCCGCTGCCACCACAATGCCGGTTAACGCAATCAGTCGTTTGTTCATCGCTATCCCTCTGAACGATTTCCATTCTTACACGGGCGGAATCGATTCCGCCAGATTAGTTTCCAGAACTGGCAGTTCGGCCGGCAGCAAATCGGCATTGTATCGTCCGTCTCGAACGACGATTTCCCCTACCTGCACAGCAACGGGTCGGCTGAAAATGGGGCCGTCATACACGAAGGAATGGAATTCGCCGTATTCGCCACATGGGTCGATTTCCCGCGGCAGATCTCGCAACAAATCCAGATCGTAAGGTCTACCCACGAATCCCGGCCCCACCTTTCCCTCCACGCAGGATAAATACGCTTTGAATCCCATCTCAATTAATTCGTGGGCCAATTGGATCGTATCTCGTTTCCAAATGGGGAATATCCCATGCATTTCCACCTTGGCTAAGTTCGCCTCCCGCCAAGCACGAAGATCTTCCAGAAACAGGTCTCCAAATGCCACGGTTCGCACGCCCAGCGCGTAAAACTTCGCCATGACGTCACCCATGATCTGCTCGTAGACTTCATTCGTGCAAGGCACGGATTTGCCGGAAGGCAAATAGATTTTCTCCAGCGGTATTCCAATCGCCTCGGCCTGCCGTTCAAGAAGATCCTCGCGCACGCCATGATGGCTAATCCGGTGATATTCCTCGGAGATTGAAGTCATCAGCGCCACGACTTCGTATTGGCCGCCCATGCGCAACTCGTGCAGCGCCAGGGCACTGTCCTTGCCGCCGCTCCAGGACATAACTACCGGTGTTTTCATTCCTTGACCTCCTGGGCACAATCTGTCAGCGGTGATGACCATTCGGATTGCTTTGTAGCATTCACCCCAGGTCGCGGCATCATTCAATACTTGCCAGACATGCGGGGCAGAGGCAATTGTCATAGTGCTCCTCAAGCCACTTGAGCCTGGCGGCGCTTAGCCGAGCATTGTCACACCAACAGCCGCCGCTACGGCACTCAAACGTCGCTGCGCACCGCGGGCAAACCTTTTCTAACGTGCAGCCGGCGCCTTGGTCGCTCATCGATTCGGTCCTCTCGCATGGACACTTACGACATCCGTTGCTGCAGCAGGACCCGCGAGCGACATCTGCATGGGCAGTGGCAGGGCATCAAGGAGGCGACGCCGTCGCGTTTGCGGTCGAAGCTGCTGATCATCGACTACCCTGAAACGCAGGAAAATCGAGATAAGATCGAGGCCATTCGCGTGGCGTGGAAGCAGCAGACCGGGCAACAATCGGTGCTGCGGGTGACGGAGCCGGCGGATGTGTCCTTCTGAATTATGGCAGGTGAGCGCCCTTGTGCGGTCAGTGAGCGCATTGGCCTGTTGGCAATAGTCGAGAATCCAACTCCTTATTCGACGAGGTCCTTATCCATTTACCTATGGCCTAGCCACCGCGCGAGGGAACCGGTTATCCCGCACGGTCCGCAGGTGCAGCCTAAAGAGAATTGGCACACAGCGCAGCACGAATGCGAATGACCGATGGTGTTCTTTTCGCTGGTTCAGCAAATCCTGCAACGTCCTATCTCGACCCAGACGAGCGTTGAAAAATGTAACCTCGACGTCGAGGGGAGCCGTCTTCAAGTGATAGCAGAAATAGCAGCTGTGCAGCGAGTGCTTGAGTGCGCCCATCGCATATCTTGTCGCGTCGGAGAGCACCGGGAACGCGGCGGCGCACAACAGGACCAAGCCTGTTAATCGGAAAAGTGCTTTGAACACGTCGAGGCGGCGGAGAGAAGGCAGAGGCACGAGGCTCAGCAGATCCTCGCCCCAGACAGTCTTGGCTGAAACAATCACGCTCGCAAGAAACGTCCGCTCAAGGAACACTTCTTCGGCTGCACGCAGACCGAAGATGCGCGCTACGTCTCCCGAAATAAGGTCGCCTCGGGTGCAGAAAAAGAAGGAGTGCGCGTGCCCCCCGGCGTGTTCAACGAACTTCTCCAGCGGGTTCTTGGGCCGGCTCTCGGGAAATCGGAGACCGTGCATGATTTCGAGGTCTGTCATCGCACCGCGAAGGAGGCGCCTATCTTCTGGCGATGTTTCGTCGGGGATCACGATGATGAGATCCACATCGGATGAATCCGAGATGGGGCCGCTCGCTGCACTACCAAACAGAATCACGCTCACAAGAGAAATCAGACCACCGGGATGCAATTGCGCCACTCCATCCAGGTACTGTTGAACCTGACTTGCCATCTTCCGCCTGCATCCTGCGTCCAATGCGCGAGACTGCCTGGGCAGCGCAACTTGCGACGTGTTTGCGGCGCACGCATTCGCACCATGATCATATATTCGATATGGTCAACTAGCGTGAGTCCATGGCTTTTAGACAAATTGGGATTAGGTGCTGTTCGGTCGATCTTAGCCAGGAATGGTTATCGATGTATGCGAAATCGCCGTGTCACTTATCCACGACGGCGAAACTTCCTTCTCTTTGGCTTGTGCTTTGCTCAGTAGGCTTGGAGTTGATCGAGCGGTAGGCGGACGCGGAAGCAGGTGGAGCCGGGTTCGGAGCGGACGCTCAGGTGGCCGCGGTGCTTGCGGACGATGCGCATGGCGTTGTCAAGGCCGAGGCCGAGGCCCTGGCCGGGTGGCTTGGTGGTGAAGAAGGGTTCGAAGATGCGGTCCTGCAACTCGGGGGGAATGCCGGGGCCGGTATCCCAGATTTCGACCAGCAGCATTTCGCCCTCAAGGCGGCAGGTGAGGCGCAGCTCGCCCTGCTTCCACCCCACGGACGAAGACCTTTCCGTGGGGACCCCGGAGCTGAGCGCGTCAAGCGCGTTTTCAATCAGCGCGGTCCAAACCTGGTTGAGCTCGCTGCCGTAGGCGCTGATGCGGGGCAGGTTGGACTCGTAGTCGCGGGTCACCTGGATATGATTCATGCGCGACTGGAGCATTTGCAGGGTGGCGTCGAGGCCGGCCGGCACGTCGATCTCGAGGATCGGGGCGCGGTCCATATATGAGTAGGTCTTGACGGCGCTGATGAGGTCGAAGATGCGGGCGGTAGAGTGGACCAGCGTGTCGGCCGAGCGGGTGGAGCGCAAGTAACGGGCGAAGAACTGGAGCGAGACGCAGGTCTCATTGGGACTGAGAAAAGCACGCAGCTCGTCAAGATCGGCGACCATGACACCCTGCTCGGCCAATTGCGGGGCGACCTCCCAGGGGTCTTCGCAATCAAGCGCAGCCAGCCAGGTGCGGATGGCTTCTTCGCGGGCGATGAGGGCGGTAGCAGATTGCGGCTCGGGCTGGGACTGGGCGTCGATTGGGTCGCCGAGAAACTTCTGCTCCCAGGCTTGGACGGTTCGGACTTGATCCTTGCTCAGGCACAGGCTCACAAATTTCAGGCGATTCTGGCGGTTGGCTCGCAATTCGGTGACCAGGCTGGCGGCTG
This sequence comes from Acidobacteriaceae bacterium, assembly GCA_003162495.1. Classification (GTDB taxonomy): domain Bacteria; phylum Acidobacteriota; class Terriglobia; order Terriglobales; family Acidobacteriaceae; genus Telmatobacter. The sequence continues at coordinate 23,152 of PMOF01000066.1, read as the reverse complement.
CGCGCTGGGCGGCGGAGGCGGGATTGTTCAGTTCGTGGGCGAGGTTGCCGGCCAGCTTGCCCAGGGCGGTAAGCTTCTCCGCCTGCTGCTCGATGCGCGTGACCTCACGCACGCGGTCAAGCAGGGTGGAGACGACGCGCTGAGCCATGGAGGGAATGGCCTCGAGCATTTCAGGGAAGAGCGATTTAGGAATGAGCAGCGCCCACACGTCAGAGATGGCAAAGCCCTGGCCGCCGGAGGCTTTCATGCGAGAAAAGGGCAGTATGCCGGTCATCTGGCCGGAGCGGCCGATAAATAGGGCCATGGGTCCTGCGGCATGGCGGCGGACATGGATTTCGCCCTTGAGAATGAGGATCATTTGCTCGGCGGGAGCGCCTTCCTCAAAGAGAATGTCGCCGGCTTTGGCCACGATTTCCTGGCCATGCCGGGCGAGCCAGAGGCGGCCTTCGAGGGGCAGGTCGTGCAAGGGGCCAATGCGAAGGAGGGCGTCCGCGATTTCTTCAACGGGCGTGGGAACGGTGGGCGGACTGATGGTGGGAGCAAGCATCCGGGAAACCTCCGGGACAGATTCAGAATAGCCGATTGCGGGACGCCGTGTTTCCAGCAGGCGGGATGGCGCTGGAAATTGCCGTCTGTTGGCGGCGGCCCGGCTATGATGGAGACGCTTGAAACAAGAGGCAACAGCTTGAGTGTATCGATACGCCGGCGGTTGCGCGGTGTCCCTACAGTGGCGTGGATGGTGCTGATTGCGCTCATCCTGCGGCTGGCGGTGATTCCGTTCGACACGATTGAGGACCTGATGGACGCCGACCATATCCACGCCTGGGAGCAGGGGAACGTGGCGCGGGCGCTGGTGGCCGGCCAGGGATTCGGCAGCCCGTTTGTTTCCACGCAGGCTTCGGCGATTATGCCGCCGGTGTATCCGCTGATTGTGGCCGTGATTTTTGAGGTCTTCGGCGTACACACGGCGCGATCGATTTTTGCGGTTCACGCATTCGACTCACTGATTAATTCGCTGGCCTGCATCCCGATTTTTCTTGTGGCGCGGCGCAGCTTTGGCGAGCAGGTGGCGAATTGGGCGGCCTGGGTGTGGGTATTTTTTCCCTACGGAATTTACTTTGCCGCGGCGTGGGCTTGGTCCACGCATTTGCTATTGCTGTGCCTGCTGTGGCTGCTCTACCTGGCGCAGGATTTGGAGCGCTCGCCGCGGCTTGGGCTTTGGTGCGGCTTTGGATTGCTGGCAGGATTTGCCGGACTGACCGAGCCGTCGATTCTGGCGGTGATTCCGTTTCTGCTGGCGCTGGCGGCGTGGAGGCTGGCGCATGGGGGCAAGCCGTGGATGTTGCCGGGGATGGTGGCGTCTCTTACGCTTGCGGCGACGATTTCGCCGTGGTTGATTCGCGACGCAGTGGTCTTTCACCGCTTCATTCCCATGCGCGACAGCATGGGCCTGGAATTGTGGATGGGCAACAACGGAGACTCGACGCGCTGGACGAGCGACAACAAGCACCCACTTCACGACGCGCGGGAATTGGCAGATTACAACAGCATGGGCGAGCTGGCCTACATGGATCATAAAAAGCAACAGGCGAAGAGCTATATCGAGGGCCATCCCCGCTGGTACGCGTGGATGTCCGCGCGGCGCGCCGTGTATCTATGGACCGGCTATTGGAGTTTCGATCCGGCCTATCTGGCGCAGGAGCCGGCGGACCCGGAGAACATACCGTTCGCTACTGGCTTGACGGTACTGGGAATGGCGGGCCTGGTGCTGGCGTGGCGAAGCAGGCCTTTCGAAGCGATTCGCTATGGCGGGGTTTTGTTTCTGTTTCCGGTGGTGTACTACTTCAGTCATCCGGAGCCGTACCACATGCGGACGCTCGATCCGTTGCTGGTGATGCTGGGGTGCTTTGCGATCAGGACGCTGCGCCAGCGTGCCAAGACGATGGTGCTGCACCCGGGCGGACACGACGCCCCGGGGAAGCGGCATTAGAGAAAGCAGTAGTTCTGAGGACTCATCGCTTTGCGGGACGGTTCGGGTCGATAGGATAACGTCGTGCGGCCGACGGGCAATTCGGCGTTGGATGGTGGTTATGGGGTTCATTTTTAGGCTGAATTAAAGATTGTTTTGACGAAATGGATATGACGCAATTAAAAGATCTGCCGATAGTAACAATTGATAGTTCACATAAGCCTATGATGGTTTGAACGGGCTTTACGCCTCTCTCTGAACCCTCAAAAATTTGGGTGTTTGCAGGATTCTTTGCCGGTAAGTCGCATGACGCGTTCCGCACAGTCTGCGGACTTTCTTTGACCAGCGTGACAAACAGAGCAGGGTCTGTCGATGAGGTCTTCGCATGTCACACTTCAGGCCATCGCGTCTACAGGTCGTCGGCTTCGCCGTGATCCTGCTCGTTGTGCAGCGAATCGGGTTCATGGTTCTGGAGGCCGGACCGGCGAGAACGATGTTTCTCGACACTCTCGTCGTACTGGCAAATTGCGTTGCCATTGGCGGCAGCGTTTTCGCTTCGATCCGGGGTCGTGGTGTGTCGCGAATTTTCTGGCTGCTCTTCGCGAGCACATTTGCGCTGCAACTGGTTGCAAATGTCAGCTGGGAATACTTCCATTACTTCCAGGTTGCGGTTCCGGGGGCTTCTCTGTTTCCTTCTTTGTTCTACCGTTTCTATGTTGGGCCCATGGCCGTTGCGCTTTTCCTGTCGGAAGATGTCCGCACCTCCAGGCTGGAATCGTTTTTCAATGGCTGCATCGTTGTGGGGCTTGTGGGCTTGACTATGTTTCAAATTCAAATGGCCGAGCTTACCGCCGGCGATCCAAGCCTGTGGCGGCTGATCACGATTGGAACCGGACTCAATGTCGTTCTGATATTGAGTGCGACGGCACGCTTTGTTTTCTCGGCGCGCGGCAACCTGCGGGGGCTCTTCGCGCGGCAGGCGATTTACCTTGCGACTTATTCGGGCATTGCTCTCGCCACCAGTGTTGGAGATGCCTATTTTCCAAAGATCGACGATTCCATTGACCTGATCTGGATTGTGCCGTATCTTGCCGGAGGGGTTCTGGCGATGACATGGTATCCATCCACCGCCGAGGGCAAGTCTCCGGAGCCGTGGATCGGCAGACGCGCGGCCTTGCTGAGTTTTAACCTGACCCTGGCGGCCATGGTGCTCGGCTGCACCGTACTCGGATTTATGGTTGTGAATTCAACCCGCGTTATGGGCCTGTTGGCCATCAGCGTGGTTCTGATCTCCTATGCCATCCGGGGCGCTTTAATGCAGGATACCCAGGAAAAATACATGACTGCGCTGCAGGATAGCAAAGCCCAACTTGCTCATCAGGCTCTCTATGACGAACTGACCCGATTGCCGAATCGGCGGCTCTTCGCTGAGCGGATGTCCCAGACGCTGGCGCTAGCTCGGCGCCACGGACATATCGTGGGTTTGCTGTACTTCGATCTCGATGGGTTCAAGGCGGTGAACGATCGGATGGGCCACGCAATTGGAGATCTATTGATTAACCATGCTGCCGCTCGAATGCTTTCGCGGACTCGGAAATCGGATACCCTGGCCCGCATGGGCGGAGATGAATTCATTTTGCTCTTGTCGGACCTCGCGGGCAAGGAAGACGCGGCATTGGTAGCTAGCGGATTGTTGAAGGCTTTGGCCGAACCGTTCCAAATTGAAGGCCACACGATCGCGATTACTGCAAGCATGGGCATAAGTATCTCTCCCGATGGCACTGCCGACTCCGCCAGTTTGATCCATCAGGCAGACAGCGCCATGTATGCCGTGAAGCGCGATGGCGGAAATGGGATGAGATATTACACGCCGGAGTTAGGGTAGTGGCCGAGAGCGCCGGGATCGAGTTATCAGGCTGGCGCGCTGTGGCGCGGCTGAAAGTAACTCTTGCGGCCCTGACAGGGTGTTGACTTGCAGGGCCGCTTCCGATCGAATTATGAAACGAGTTATCTGTTCCTGGCGACGTCTTCAACAGTAACGGGATCGAGAAAGGGCATGGCGGCGCGGAGTTGTTTGCCGACGATCTCGATGGGGTGCTTGGCTTCAGCATCGCGGAAGGCCTGAAATTCCTTGCGGCCGGAGTTCTGGTCGGCGAGGAATCTTTTTGCGAATGCGCCGTTTTGGATTTCGGTGAGGATCTGCTTCATGGCTTTGCGGCTTTCCGCGTTGATGACGCGCGGGCCGCTTACGTAGTCGCCCCACTCGGCAGTGTCGGAGATGGAGTAGCGCATGTAGGCCAGGCCGCCGCGATAGATGAGATCGACGATGAGCTTGAGCTCGTGGAGCACCTCGAAGTAGGCACTCTCCGGCTGGTAGCCGGCCTCGGTGAGGGTCTCATAGCCAGCCTTGATGAGCGCGCTCACACCGCCGCAGAGCACGGCCTGCTCGCCGAAGAGGTCGGTCTCCGTTTCTTCTTTGAATGTGGTCTCGAGCACGCCGGCGCGGGTGCAGCCGATGCCTTTGAGATAGCTGAGATTGAGGGCGTGGGCGTGGCCGGTTGCATCCTGATGGATGGCGATCAGGCCGGGAACGCCGCCGCCTTCGGTGAAGATTTCGCGGACGCGATGGCCGGGAGCCTTGGGCGCGGCCATGCCTACGTCGATGCCAGCCGCCGGGATGATGGTCTTGTAATGAATGTTGAAGCCGTGAGCGAAAAGGAGCAGCTTGCCGGCGGCAAGATTGGGACCGATCTCGTCAGCATACAATTTGGCCGCGGTCTGATCGGGAACCAGGACCATCACCACGTCGGCCCATTTCGTGGCTTCGGCCACGGTGGCCACTTCAAGCCCGGCCTTCTGCGCCTTGGCGATGGATTTGGAGTTGGCGGCGAGCCCAACCTTTACCTGTACGCCGGAGTCCTTGAGGTTGAGGGCGTGGGCGTGCCCCTGAGAGCCGTAGCCGATAATCGCCACCTTTTTAGCCTGGATCAGAGAGAGGTCGGCGTCGTGATCGTAGTAAGTCTTAGCCATGATTGTCTGGTTTTCCTTTGCGTGCGGGTTTAGTGTTGTGCAGCCAAATGGTGCGGAGGCCGTTTTTCAGTGAGAGTCAATCCTTGCGAGGAGAAGCTCTCGAATGCAGTGAAGGCCAGTGTGTGAAAAAGCCATTGCGGTTGAACGTCAGTCGTTGTCGCTATGCTTTGACAAACGTTGTAAGGTTGCGCCTGGCGCGTTCGCGAAGCTGGCACTCTCGGAGCGTGTCTGCGAGCGATTCCAAATTGGGGACACCGTAGATTGAGAAGTTTTCAAGTTCAGCGTCAGAAGAGTAGAGATGCAGGAAAGCCTGACCCAGAAGCCGTGCTCCCAGAGGTTTGTGCAGTTCAAAATGGTCGATGCGAAAAAGCTCAAGCGACTCTTGAACCTTTGACAGGAGACCTCGTTCCAGCTTGATTCGTTGCGTTGTGATCTCGTAGTGAATGCGAAGGCTCTTCAAGTAGTAGTTAATGCAAATCACAGCGCATGCAACGAAGAAAAAGAGAACGGTGTACGAAATGTAGGCATCGGATTTCTCGATGTACCCTTTTTCCATAGCAAACCCAACGACGATGGTCAGAGCGGTAACAACGAGGAAGGGTATAAGCTGGCCAACGGTGTAGATCATCGCCGGGTGCCCGGAAAACAGGTCCTTTTCGGTCTCGGCAGCCTTTGTAGCGGCCAATGCCGTCAGGTCTGTGTTGCAAAATCTGCACTTGATGGCTACGGCCTTTATGGTCTCGCCGCAGACGGGGCAAGCTTTAGTGTCATCGTCCATCGATCGGTCCTTTCAAAGCAGAATCATAACGCAAACTCGCGCAGGCGATGCGGGAACGGCTTCAGCTACTCCGGTTCAACAACTGCGCGTTCTTTGGCGATTTCTGCAGGCTCGTTGTCGGCGTCCGCATTGTCTTCAGTCTTTGCGCCCATCGCTTTCAGGACGCCGCTGGTGTGATGGCCTCGCCGCATGGTGAGTTTACCGCTACGGCAGATTTCGAGGATGCGGCCTTCGTCTTCGCGGAGGACTTCGATGAGGCCTTCGATTTTGCTTTCGACGCCGGTCATCTCGATCATCAGCGACTCCGAGGTGAGGTCTACGATGCGTGCGCGAAAGACTTCAACTAAATCAAAAATCTGCGAGCGGTTGCGAGGTGTGGCGGCCACCTTGATGAGCGCGAGCTCGCGAGTGACTGCCGGAGCGCCGGCGATGTCGTCCACATCGACTACGTTCTCCAGCTTATACAAGCTGGCGCGGATGCGATGGCCTGCTTCCGCGGAAGCCTCGCAGACCAGCGTGAGGCGCGACAGGCCGGGGCGCTCGCTGCGGCCCACGGTCAGCGAGATGATGTTGATGTTGAGGCGGCGGAACAAGGACGCGACGCGGGTGAGCACGCCGGGAAGGTCTTCAACGTAAGCAACGAATGTGTGCAGCATAAGTGAGCCTCTAGCTTCTAGCTTTTAGCTTCCAGCTTTTGCTTCTCTCTTGTTGCGTTGGCTGTATGGTTATGGCCAGCAACAAAAAGGTAGAAGCTAGCAGATAAAAGCTGCATTATTTGTCGTCCGGCGATTCGAGTAGTGGATCGTGGCCGGGGCGGCGGATCATCTCGTGGAGCGACGCGCCGGCTGGAATCATGGGGTAGACCGACTCTTCTTTTTCAACCATGAAATTGAGCAGGAAGGTGCCGGGCGCGGAGCGGGCGGATTCGACTGCGCCGGCGACCTGTGCGCGGGTGCTGACGGCGCGGCCCTGAATGCCGTGGGCGTCAGCGAGCTTGACGAAGTCGGGGCTGACCAAGGGGGTGGACTCGTAGTTGCCTCCGTAGAAAAATTCCTGCCACTGGCGAACCATGCCGAGATAGCCGTTGTTGATGATGGCAATGTTGATTTTTATTTTCTCCTGCACGATGGTGGAGAGTTCGGCCGCGGTCATCTGGAAGCCGCCGTCGCCGGCGACCACCCAGACTTCTTTGTCAGGGCAGGCAAATTTTGCGCCGATCGCAGCGGGTAAGGCAAATCCCATGGTCCCGAGGCCGCCTGAAGTGATGAGGGTGCGGGGACGCTCGTGGTGAAAGTATTGCGCCTCCCACATCTGATGCTGGCCCACGTCGGTGACCACAATGGCGTTTCCGCCGGTGATGCGCCACAGGTCGTGCATGACGTGGGCGGCGTATAGATGGCCCAAGTCAGGAAGGTTCTTGATATCGCGAACGGCGGCCGCGCCTTTAGATGAATCGATGGTTTTGAGCCATGCGGAACCGTCGCGGCCGGCGATGCGCGGGAGCAGTTGCTCGAGCACTTCGCGCAGATCGCCGACCAGGGCCACGTCTACCTTGATGTTCTTGTTGATTTCAGCCGGGTCGACTTCGATGTGAATCTTTTTAGCCTTTGTGGCGTACGTTGCGACGGTGCCCGTGACTCGATCGTCGAAGCGCATGCCGCATGCAATGAGCAGGTCGGCCTCCTGAATAGCTTGGTTGACCCATGCTTCGCCGTGCATTCCCATCATGCCCATGTTGAGCGCGTGCGAGGCGGGAAAGGCGCCGAGGCCGAGGAGGGTGAGGGTGACAGGAATTTGCGCGCGCTCGGCGAGGGTGCGCACCTGCTCCATGGCGCCGGATTCAGAGACTCCGTGGCCGGCGAGGATAATGGGGCGCTTGGCATTGCGGATGAGTTCGGCGGCCTGCGCAAGGGCGGAGTCTTCCACGCGGAGCATCGGGTGGGGGCGATAGGCGCGTGGCTTGGCGGCGGCGAAGTCGAATATGGCCGTGCCTTGCTGCGCGTCTTTGGTGATGTCGACCAGCACCGGGCCGGGCCGGCCGGATTGAGCGATCTGAAAAGCGTGGCGAAGCGCGGGAGCAATGTCCTCGGTGCGGTTGACGAGGAAGTTATGCTTGGTGACGGGCAGCGTGATGCCGGTGATGTCGATTTCCTGAAATGCGTCTGTGCCGAGCACTTTGCTGGAGACGTTGCCCGTGATGCAGACCATGGGAATGGAATCCAGCATGGCCGTGGCGATGCCGGTGACCAGATTGGTAGCGCCGGGTCCGCTGGTGGCCATGGCGACGCCGACCTGGCCCGAGGCGCGAGCGTAGCCATCGGCCATGTGCGATGCGCCCTGCTCGTGGCGCACCAGGACGTGATGAATGGGAAATTTGCGCAGCGCGTCGTAGACGGGCAGAATCGCCCCGCCGGGATAGCCAAAGACGGTGGTGACGCCCTCGCCCACCAGCGTGGCCCACACGATCTCCGCGCCGGTCAGGCGGGTGGGGGTGGTGAGGTGGTCGTTCGACGACTGCTTAATGTCGTTGGTTCCCATGGATGACTCCTTTTGAGCTGCTAGCTTTTTGCTCCCAGCCCGTTTGTCGTTCGTGCGACCTTATTGCGGGTCTGGCCAAAATGTTCAGTTAGCCCGTTTCTCGGGCTCGACTACTCACGGGTGGCTTGATACCTGCGAGCAAAGCCAACTCACGCCACTTCCAATGGCAATCGACGTCTACGAAACCAATCTCGCGTAGCCACTCCATCTGAGTTTCAGAATCGAGGAGCTTGTTTGATGGATCCTCGTCCGCGCAGGAAATCGCCTCGAGGAATTCCGCGTGGAGGCGAGGGCTTGGTGATGAGACGTGTTCGAGATTGCAAAAAACACCGCCTGGGGAGAGAAGTTCGAAGATCACCTGATAGAGCGTGCGTTTGCGTTCATGGGACACGTGGTGGATCGCAAAACTGGAGATCACTGCGTCAAACGGGCCCATCCGCGGCAACCTGTTTTCAAAATCATGCGAGACGATTGTCACACTGCTGTCGGTCGCGGACATCTTGCGTAGCGCATCCAGCATCGTCGGCGAGAAATCCAGTCCAACGAATTGAGCGCCTGATCTAGCGGCTTTCACCAGAGCAAGGAGCCTGCCACCACCACTGCCCAGGTCGAGAATGCGCTTGGCTTCAGGAGGCACAAACTCAAGCAGAGTGGATTCACCTTCGACGCGATGTGGAATCGAATCTGCGCGCCTGAGATAGTCCAAAGCGTGCTCCGCTGAGGGCCACAAGTTAACGTCAGGTGTGGTTGTCATCGCATGTCCTCTTTACGCAGCGCGTTATTCCGTATTCCCAATTCAACTTAGTTATCTGTTCTAGTTACTAGCTAAAAGCCAGCAGCTAGAAGCTCCCTCTTACGTTGTTGCGCCTTCGCTTGCCGAGTTGACTCGGTCAACATATTTTCTGAATACGCCCCGTGGCCAGCGCAATTTGGGCGGCTTGAAGTCTTTGAGGCGCGCCGCGATTTCTTCTTCGCTGACTTCGAGTGTCAGCTTGCGGTTGGGGATGTCGAAGTGAATGATGTCGCCTTCGCGGACGGCGGCGATGGGTCCGCCGACAAAGGCCTCCGGGGCGACATGGCCGGCTGTGAAGCCGCGGGTGGCGCCGGAGAAGCGGCCATCGGTGAGCAGAGCCACGTGCGCACTAAGTTCGGCGTTAGAAGAGATGGCCGCGGTGACCTGCAGCATCTCGCGCATGCCGGGGCCGCCTTTGGGACCTTCGTAGCGAATGACGAGCACGTCGCCGGGCTTGATCTGCGCAGATTGGACGGCGGCGAAACAGTCTTCTTCCGATTCGAAGACGCGTGCAGGACCGCGATGCTCAACGCGATTTGCAGCGGCTACTTTCATCACGCAGCCCTCGGGAGCCAGGTTGCCTTTGAGAATGACAAGGCCGCCGGTTGGCTTGATGGGATTGTCAAAAGTATGAATGACGAACTGACCTGGCGTTTCAACGGAAAGCGCGGCTTCTTCCGCCAAGGTCTTGCCGCTTATGGTGAGCGTGCCGCCATCGGCGTGGCCGGCGTCAATGAGTCGCTTGGCGAGGAGACGAGAGCCACCCGCGGCCTGATAGTCGGAGGCAACGTATTTACCGGCCGGCGTGAGATCGCAGATGAAGGGCGTGCGCTTGCTGATGACATCGAAGTCGTCAATGGAGAGGGGGATGCCCATTTCGCGGGCGATGGCGAGCAGGTGAAGGACCGCATTAGTGGAACCGCCGCTGGCAGCGACGCTGGCGATGGTGTTCTCAATGGATTGGCGGGTGATGATCTGCGAAGGGCGGCGATTGGCGCGGACTGCGTCCATCAAGATGCGGCCGGCCTCGCGGGTGGCGGCGTGCTTGTCTTTGGATGTGGCCGGGACGCCGGAAAGATAAATGGGCGAGATGCCGAGGATTTCGCCGCTCATGGCCATGGTGTTGGCGGTGAACTGGCCGCCACACGCGCCGGCGCCGGGACAGGCGTTGGCTTCAAGAGCTTCAAGGCCGGCGTCGTCGATGCGGCCGGCGGCGTGCGAGCCGATGCCTTCAAAAACATTTTGAATGGTGATGTCGACGCCGTTCAGCTTTCCGGGAGCAATCGACCCGCCGTAGAGCATGAGACCAGGAATGTCGAGGCGGCAAAGAGCCATGATGATGCCGGGCATGTTTTTGTCGCACCCGCCGATGCCGGCGAGTCCGTCAAAGAGGTTGCCGCGGGCGACCAACTCGATGGAGTCGGCGATCACTTCGCGCGAGACGAGCGAGGCCTTCATGCCCTGCGTGCCCATGGTGATGCCGTCGGAAATGGTGATGGTGTTGAATTCCATCGGTGTCCCGCCGGCTTCGCGAATGCCTTCTTTCAGAGCTTCGGCGACGTCGCGCAGGTGGACGTTGCAGGTGCCGATCTCGGTCCAAGTGTTGGCGATGCCGATGATGGGCTTGTGCAGATCTTCTTTGCTGTAGCCGACTCCGCGCAGATAGGAACGCGCGGCAGCCCGGCTGGGGCCTTCAGTCATCGGGATACTTTGACGCTTGCCTTCGATGGTCATTTGCTCACTTCGTTCGCTGGTGGTTAGTGATCAGTGGTTAGTGATCAGTTATCTTGCCTTGAGCCAGGTTGCGTGGTCGTGCTGCTTTTCAAATGTGTCAAGTGCGGCGGCGTGGCGCAGGGTTAGGCCGATGTCGTCGAGGCCTTCGAGCAAACAGAACTTGCGGAAGGGATCGACTTCAAAGTTTGCGTGGAAGCCGTGAGTGTCCGTTACCGTCTGCGCTTCNNTGTTCTTCGCTGAGGCGGACGAGGACGATGCCGTTCTTGCCGGCGTTTGAAAAAAAGATGTCGGCGAAGGTAGGAGCAATGACGGCGCGGAAGCCGTAATCGCTCAGCGCCCAGGCTGCATGCTCGCGGCTCGAGCCGCAGGCGAAGTTCTTGCCGGCGATGAGGATTTGCGCGCCTCTGTAACGCGGTTCGTTCAACTCGAAGTCAGGGTTCGGATCGCCGGACGGGGTTCGGCGCCAATCGAAGAAAAGAAATTCGCCGTAACCGGTGCGCTCAATGCGTTTCAAAAACTGCTTGGGAATAATCTGGTCGGTGTCGACGTTGGTGCGGTCCAGAGGCGCGGCCAATGCGGTCAAGGTGCGAAAGGGTTCCATCAGGCTTTCACCTCTTCATGAACGTGCCAGTTGCGGATGTCGACGAAATGGCCGGCAATGGCGGCGGCGGCGGCCATCTCTGGCGAAACGAGATGGGTGCGTCCACCGCGGCCCTGTCGGCCCTCGAAGTTGCGGTTGCTGGTGGAGGCGCAGCGCTCGCCGGGCGAAAGAATGTCTGGATTCATGCCCAGGCACATGGAGCAGCCGGGCTCGCGCCAATCGAATCCAGCCTCGCGAAAGACGCGATCCAGGCCTTCGGCTTCGGCTTGCGCTTTAACGGCTTGTGAGCCGGGAACAACCATGGCGCTTACATGTGTTGACACTTTGTAGCCGGCGGCGATGCGCGCGGCGGCGCGCAGATCTTCAATGCGCGAGTTGGTGCAGGAGCCAATAAAGACGCGGTCGATGGAGACATCTTCTAGGGGCGTTCCAGCCTTGAGGCCCATATATTCAAGTGCACGTTCAAGGCCTTTGCGCTCCTGCTCATTGGCGGTGGCAGCGGGGTCAGGAACGGTGGATGTGATGGGCGCGACCATGCCGGGGCTTGTGCCCCAGCTTACATAAGGAACCAGCGAAGCGGCGTCGATGACGAGTTCGCGATCGAAGGTTGCGCCGGGGTCGGTGGGGAGTTTGCTCCACTCAGCAACGGCTTTATCCCATGCTGCGCCTGTGGGACTGAAGCGGCGACCTTTGAGATACGCAAATGTTTTTTCGTCGGGAGCGATCATGCCGGCACGCGCGCCTGCTTCAATGCTCATGTTGCAAACGGTCATGCGGCCTTCCACGGAGAGGGCGCGAATGGCGGAGCCGGCGTACTCGATGACGCTGCCGGTTGCGCCGTCGGTTCCGATTTGGCCGATGATGGCGAGGATGATGTCTTTGGCGGTGACGCCGGTGGGTAGCTCGCCTTCAACGGCGATGCGGAAGGTTTTCGGTTTGGATTGCGGCAGGGTCTGCGTGGCGAGGACGTGCTCGACTTCGCTGGTGCCGATGCCAAAAGCCAAGGCCCCAAAAGCGCCGTGGGTGCTGGTGTGCGAGTCGCCGCAGACAATGGTCATGCCGGGCTTGGTTATGCCGAGTTCAGGACCGATCACGTGGACGATGCCTTGCTCGCGCGAGTCAACGTCGTAGAGCTCGACGCCGAAGTCGGCGCAGTTTTTGCGGAGCGCGTCAATCTGCGTGGCGGCGACCTGGTCGAGGATGTGGAGGCGGCCCTCAACGGTGGTGGGCACGTTGTGGTCGACGGTGGCAATGCAGCGGTCGGGGCGGCGGACCGTGCGACCGGCGAGACGAAGGCCCTCGAAGGCCTGCGGCGATGTAACCTCGTGGAGCAAGTGCAGGTCGATGTAGAGCACGGTGGGCTCGCCCTTAGGCTCGACGACGACATGCTGCTGCCAGACTTTTTCGAATAATGTTTTTGGCTCGGAACTCATTGGTTAATTCACCACATCCCTCAGGGGCTAAAGCCCCGTTACTTGCCGTTTATTTCGGCACGGCTGAAGCCGTGCCCTTTCAAAGCAGGTGCTTTATGCGTTGACCAGCATGGTCTTTACGGTTTCGCGAACCTTTGCGCCCATCTCTGTTGTCGATAGCACCGGGAAGCCTTGAGGATTGGAGCGCGCGAGGTCGGGCGTGCGGAAGCCTTGCGCGAGAACTTTGCGGACCGATGCTTCGATGACGGCCGCTTCGGTTTCAAGGCCGCCGGAGTGGCGCAGGATCAGCGCGCCGGTCAGGATGGCGCCTAGTGGATTGGCAAGGCCCTTGCCGGCGATGTCGGGCGCGGAGCCGTGGACCGGTTCGTAGAGATTGACCTTTCCGCCGATGGTTGCCGAGGGCAACATGCCAAGCGAGCCGGTGATGACGGCGGACTCGTCGGAGAGGATGTCGCCGAAAAGATTTTCGGTGAGCACCACGTCGTAGTTGCGAGGCTGATTCATCAGGTGCATGGACATGGCGTCGACATATTGATGCTCAAGAGCCACGCCGGGGAATTCGGCCGCGACTTCGGTGACCGTGGCGCGCCAGAGTTGCGAAACCTCAAGCACGTTGGCCTTGTCGACGCTGGTGACTTTGTTGCGTCGTTTGCTGGCGAGCTGGAAAGCGATGCGGGCTACGCGGGCGACTTCATCGCGCGTGTAACGCATGGTGTTCCAGGCTTCGTTGGTGGTCTTGTTCCATTCGCGGGGCTGGCCAAAGTAGAGGCCACCGAGCAGTTCGCGGACGAAGAGAATGTCTGCGCCGTCGATGATCTCAGGGCGTAGCGGGCTGTTGACAGCGAGTTCGCTGAAGGCGAAGGCGGGGCGGAGGTTAGCGAAGCCGCCAAGCGCGGCGCGGAGCTGCAGCAGGCCGGCCTCGGGGCGCTTGTCGGGAGGGAGTGAATTAAATTCGTTGCCGCCTACGGCGCCGAGCAGCACCGCGTCCGAGTTGAGCGCGGCGGCGAGCGTGTCGGCAGGGAGCGGGGAGCCGTCCCGCACGATAGCCACGCCGCCGATGCGCTTGGCTTCAAAGTTAAAAGTGTGGCCGCCGAGGGATGCAACTTCGCGCAGCACGGCGACTGCTTCGTTGGTTACTTCGGGGCCGATGCCGTCACCGGCGGTGATCAGGATCCTAAGGTGCATTCGCTGTTTTTCCCTCAGGGGCTAAAGCCCATGTTCATTTTGGTGCGTGTTCGGCACGACTGAAGTCGTGCCCTTTCAATGCGGCGCCTCGAGCCCGGTTTGCTAGTCAAGTTCGGCGACTGGGACGTGGCGGCGCTCGCGGATCTGATCGGGCAACAGGCCAATGAGGTCCTGGTCGTAGATGTTCTTCTTACGGTCGGCGAGGGCGACGAAGCGGTAGTAGGTCTGCTGCAACTCTTCGCGGTCCAATGCGAAGCCAAGTTGCTCTAAGCGATTGCGCAGGGCGGCGCGGCCGGAGTGCTTGCCGAGGACCAGGCTGGTTTTGGCCACGCCTACCAGGGCGGGCGTCATGATTTCGTAGCAGAGCGGATTGGCTAACATGCCGTGCTGATGAATGCCGGATTCGTGCGCAAAGGCATTGTCTCCGACGATGGCCTTGTTGGGCGAGGGGTGAAAGGTGATGATCTGGCCGAGGACCTGGCTGGTGGCATAGAGCTTTTCAAGCTTGATGGAGGTGGAGCGGCCGTAGTGGTCGCCGCGCACAAAGAGGGCAGCGGCGATCTCTTCAAGGGCCGCGTTGCCGGCGCGCTCGCCGATGCCATTGATGGTGCATTCAACCTGGCGCGCGCCGCTCTGGATGGCGGCGAGGGAGTTGGCGACGGCCAGGCCCAGGTCGTCATGACAGTGCGAAGAAAGGACGATGCCCTGGGCATCAATGGCGGGAATGCGCTCGCGAACTTCAGCGAACATGCGGCCGTATTCTTCAGGGGTGGAATAGCCAACGGTGTCTGGCATGTTGATGGTGGTTGCGCCGGCCTCGACGGCTATGCCGACCATCTCGACGAGGAAATCGCGATCCGAACGCGTAGCGTCCTCAGGAGAGAACTCGACATCGTCGACGAAGGTGCGCGCATGGCGAATGGATTCGGCGGTCAGGTCGAGCGCTTCCTGCCGACTGATCTTGAGCTTGTATTCAAGGTGCAGATCGCTGGAGGCGAGGAAGATGTGGATGCGCGGACGGCCGGCAAATTGCAGGGAGCGGGCAGCCATCTCAATGTCTTCGGTTTTGGCCCGGGCGAGGGAAGCGATGCGGGGCTTGCGGATAGCCTGGGTGATGGTGGCGATGGCCGCGAAGTCGCCCTCGGAGGCCATGGCGAAGCCGGCCTCGATGATGTCCACGCCCAGATCTTCAAGGGCGTGCGCCATGGTTAGCTTTTCCTGCGTGGTCATGCTGCAGCCGGGGGATTGCTCGCCGTCGCGTAGCGTGGTGTCGAAGAAGACAACGTGATTCGAGGTCATCGATGCGCCTGCCAGGGAAAGTCTCTTACCTACAGTGTTTATTGTCTCGCTTCAGGGCTATATAAGGCAAAGTTATTATTTCTTGGTTATCGATTACTATTCATTATGAGATGACATTGCCTACCCTAGCCACAAAAGCAAGAACGCATCGTGGGTGGGGGCCCAGATCACGGGTGGGGCGGTGGCTTTACGGAGGCTTGCGTGGAACTGAATCAACTGGAGACGTTTTTGGCGGTGGCGGAGGAGCGGAGTTTCTCGCGGGCGGCGGTGCGGATGCACAGGACGCAGCCGGCGGTGAGCCAGGTGATCCGCAAACTGGAAGCGGCGGTAGGCGAGAAGCTGTTCGATAGAGCGGCGCGGGACGGTTCGCTGACCGCGGCCGGGGTGCTGCTGAAGGATTATGCGCTGCGGCTGCTGGCGCTGCGCCGGGAGGCGAGCAGCGCGCTGAGCGAGCTGAAGAACCTGGAGCGGGGACGGCTGCAACTGGCGGCCAATGAGTACACATGCATGTACCTGCTGCCGGCGATCGACCGACTTCGGCAGCAATTTCCTCACNNGTGATTTCCTTTCGCCCCGATCCGACTCAGTTTCGCACCATCGCGGTCTATGGAGACAGTCTGGCTTTCATTGTGAGTCCTAATCATCCGCTGGCGGGCGCGGCGCGGGTTTCCATCAACGATCTTGGGGAAGAGCTGTTTGTAGCCCACAATGTGGCGTCGCCGCTGCGGCAGAAAGTGATCGAAACGTTTCAGCGTTACCGCGCGCCGTTGAATATGGCAATCGAGCTGCCCACGATCGAAGCGATCAAGCGGTATGTGGCCATGGGCAATGGAGTGGCGCTGGTGCCGCATCTGACGGTGGCGCGGGAGTTGGAGACCGGGGACCTGGTGCGGATTCCGGTGGACGAGCTGGAGATCAAGAGGGTGCTGCGGCTGGTGCATCGGAGCCAGGGAACACTCTCTCACGCCGCGAGGGCGTTTCTCCGCACGGTGCGCGCGCTGGCCAAGCAGCAGGGGCCGCCATTTTATTACCAGGTGGATCGAACCGGGTGAAGGAGTAGCGGGCCAGTTTGAGAAAAGGCAGAGCGGTGATGGCCGCGAATTGCATGGGCGCATAGAGGATTCGAGTACGCTTTTGATTCTGATGCGTCTATAGCGTCAGATATTTCAGTTGCCAGAGCATGTACGATGACTGAGGCGGCTGGTCCGATACAGGACATTCCGGCGGGACCGGCTCGGCCATTTACAATGCTGAGAGCGGGGCCCGGACAAGAACCGGCGCGCCGGAATTGACAAGCTCGTTGCCAGCCGGACGGTTGCGCATTGGTGAGGTTCAGGACCGAATGAAGAAGATCGCGTTCATAGCATTCCTGCTGGCTGTATGCGTGGCGGCAGGCCGGGCTCAGGAGAGCCGCCAGGACATCAGCATCAGCGGAATCGGGCTTATTGAGCCATTCATCGCTTCATCGACGGACGTTCAGGTTCATTCCAACTATGCCCTGGGGGCCCTGGCCGGCTATCGATTTATGCTCACCCCCTCAAGCGCCCTGGAGGCCAACTACGGAATCACCTACCAGAACAAGATCAATTTTTATGTCAACCCAAACGACTACAACGTGGTGACTCGCACGCAGGAATTTTCCGTGGCGTACGTGCGCACGTTCAACTTCCGCAAATACAATCCGTTTTTGGAGGGGGGGCCGGCAGCCATTATCTTCACGCCGATTCAGAACGCCGGCACACAGACTCTGGATGTGAAGCGGCAGACCGAGATTGGGGCAATGTATGGAGCGGGGGTCGCGTATGAGATCAGTCCGAGCTTCGATATCCGAGCCGAGTACCGTGGATATGTGACCAAGGTGCCCACCTTCGGCGACACGCAGTTCTCCACAAATAAGTGGTACAACATTTACGTCCCGACGCTGGGCGTGGCGTATCACTTCTAGGAGCCGGCGAGATTAAGAGAGAGGGACGGGCCGCGGCCCGTCCCCTTTTGTTTCCGCGGTTGCAAGCATTGTCGAGATGAATCTCTTACGACGCGCGTGGCGATCCAGTGTGGTCGCGTATCAGCCGTCGGGGATCAGGCAGTTTTTATTTCCTTGAGCGCTTCGCAGTAGCGGCCGAGCTCTTTGACCATCACGCAGTGCGGGCCGAGCGCCTCAAGCACGCGCGCGCCCTCGTCTGAGGAGCGAATCTGGCAGTCGACATAAAAGATGTATTCCCAGGGCTTGCCGTGAACGGGGCGGGACTCGATTTTGGTGAGATTGGTGCCGCCGGTAGAGAGTTCAGAGAGCGCGGCGACGAGGGTTCCGGGGCGATTCTCAACGGAAAAGGCGAGACTGATTTTGTTCGATCTCGGATCGGGAATAGCATCTCGTGTGCGGCGGACGAGGAAAAAACGGGTAAAGTTTTCTGGGTTGTCCTCAATGCCGGCCATCAGGATCTGCGCGCCGTAAAAGTGCGCGGCTGCCTCGCTGGCAATGGCTGCCGCGTGGCGATCGCGCAGCTCCACCAGTTGCTTGACGCTGCCCGCGGTGTCATAAAAGGCAAAGGCCTCCATTTTAGGGTGATCGGCCAGGAAACGCCTGCATTGCGCCAGGGCCACAGGGTGCGAAAAGACGCGATCAATCTGGGCGATCTGCGTTCCAGAGATGGCGATCAGGTTGTGACGGATGCGCAGCAGCGTTTCCCGCTCGACCTTAACATCGTGTGTTAGCAGCAGGTCGAAGTGTTCAGAGACCGAACCGGCCAGGCTGTTTTCAATGGGAACGACGGCAGCATCCACCGAACCCTGGGAAAGCGCATTAAAGGCATCGGCCGAGAGGGAAAACGGCACAATCACCGCGTCGGCAACCAGCTGCATGGCGGCCTCGTGACTGAATGAACCGGGTTCTCCCTGAATGGCAATCTTCATGCCTTTGCCTGGTACTCCTGTCAAAGTTTGCGGGATGGTTTCCAATGAGGCGTCTTGCGTGGAATGCTTTCTGGCACCATACCACAACTCGACCGGTGTTTTTTCATGGGGAGAGCCGGAAGTCATGGAAGTCATTTCCTCAGCCAGAGGTCGGCTGATACAAAGACGAGGAAGACGGTGGCGATGACGCCGTTCATGGTGAAGAAGGCGGCATTGAGGCGACGCAGGTCGCGGGGCGAAACGAGTGAGTGCTCGTAGGCCAGCAGCAGGGCCACGGCGGCGATGCCCAGCCAGCCAACGACGTGAAATTGAAACAGAAAGGCGAACCAGGCGAGCAGGCCGACAACGGCCAGGTGCATGGCGCGCGCAGCCCAGAAGGCAGCCGGGACGCCGATGGATTGGGGCAGGCTGTATAGGCCGGCGGCGCGGTCGTGGTCTACGTCCTGGCATGCGTAGAGCACGTCAAAGCCGCCCACCCACAGAGTGACAGCGGCGGTGAGCACCAGGATGCGGGGGTCGAGCGCGCCGCGAACGGCAATCCAGGCCGCCGACGGGGCAAGCCCCAGGGCAAGCCCGAGGACGAGGTGCGACCAGCGGGTGACCCGCTTCGTGTAGCTGTAGCCGAGCAGCACCATGAGCACCAGCGGCGAGAGGTAGAGGGTGAGGCGGTTGAGCTGGGCGGTGGCCAGCACGAAAGCAAGAGCAGTGAGGAGGGTGAACCCGAGGACAAAGTTGCGGGAGAGAAGTCCGGCGGGGATCGCGCGGTTGCTGGTGCGTGGATTGGCGGCGTCCAGTTCGGCGTCGGCCCAGCGGTTGAAGGCCATGGCGCAGGAGCGGGCGGCGACCATGGCCACCAGAATCCAGAGAATGACGCGCGCGGCGGGTAGGCCATGAGCGGCCAGCAAGGTTGCAGTGAGCGCAAAGGGCAGCGCGAAGATGGAGTGCTCCCACTTGATCATTTCCAAAGTGGTGCGCGTCTTGGACCAGATGCCGGGCATGGTGCTCCGTGGATAGTCTACGTGAGCAACCGGTCTTGTTGAGCGGGCTGGGATTGCGGGCGGAGTCAGGGGGCACAACGGTTAGCCAAGAAAAGCGGCCTCAGACGAAAGTCCGAGGCCGTGTTGAGAGAGAGCATTGAATCAAGCGCGGGATGCGCTTATCTCTTTGAGGTTTCGTTGGTCTGGTTGGCAACCTGCAAATTGTTCTTTACCGAAAAGACGTCCGCGACGCCATTGGCGCGGATGTTGGCGGTATCCTTGTCGGCCTGCGTATCGACGATGCCGTCCAGCTCAACATGGCCATTCTGCACGGAAATGCGGATGGTCTTGGCCGGATCGATGGCGTACTTGTTCAGGCTGGGATAACCATAGATAGCTCGATACTCGGCCAGGCGGATGCCGTTATCCATGGGCGAGGGAGGATCGACCTGGATCTCGTCGACCACATCTTTGACGCCCGGATAGGTGCTGGCCAGGGCCAATGCAGAATCCCTGGCCGGATAGTCGAGCGCATGCCCGGCGAGGGTGGCTACGCCATTTTGAACGTTGACGCTGATGGCGTTGAAGACGTTCCAATAGCCGACCTGGTCATAGGAGAGCTTTTCCACCAGCTTGGTTTGCAATTGCTGATCGGAGACGTCGGGGCCGGCAACCTGGATATCGTTGCGGACGGCGGTGACCCCCTTGGCTTTGTGAACGCGTTTGTCGGCGTCGGCTTTGTATTCGTAGAGATCGACGGTGCCCGAGAGGGTCGCGACGCCGTTTTCAACGGTTACTTTCACATCCTTAAATTGCGACTTGTTCAGCTTGGCCTGTACATTACCGGCGGTGCCGGTATCGTCGGCAGCCGCCGCGGCGGCTACGGCGCCGGGCGCGGCGACTGCACCTTGAGGAAGCCCCAGGAGGCCTCCGGCGAGGGCGGCGGCAAGCAGTGCGATTTGGGTTGTTCTGGTTGTCTTTTTCACGGGTAAATCTCCTTGTTTCATTAACATACGCGATGAGTTAGCTTTGGAAAATTGCATTCGACGAGCCTTCCGCTCGCACCTTATTAGACACAGATTCCGGGGAAAAGTTCCGGGTTGCGTGCGATGGGCAAGACAGAGGGCACGGGGAGGAAAGGACGTTTCCATTGAGTCGGAGCGCGGCTTTTCCTTTACTTCCCATTCGTTGCGCGGCCAAGCAACTCGCGCACCGGCCCTTGCATCGGAACATCTGGGCGACTCTTCCCAAGATCGATTGGCAATCCCCTGGATTGTCAGGAGGCGATTTGTATCTGCAAGATCAAACTCTTGGGACGCCGGGATATCAGACTAAATCTATTCATGAATCGCATGGCCGCGCCACCGCTGGCTCTTGCGTCCACTCAGTCCATTTCTACGAGCATGACGGCGAATTCCTCGACAGCCTGAGCCAGTATTTGGGCGCGGCGCTGGGAACCGGCGGCGCCTGCCTGGTGATTGCGACGAAAGCGCACCGGCGCGGTCTTTCCGAGCGGCTCAAGTCGTGCGGAATCGACCTCGATTTCGCGACCCGAAATGGCCGTTACATTCCTCTGGACGCTTCAGAGATGCTCGCGAAGTTCATGTTTGAGGAATGGCCGGATGAGACGCTTTTCCGGAGCGCCCTCGAGCCGCAGTTGTTGCGGGCCAGGATGCGACTGCCGCGGAAGTCAGACTCGGTGGTTGCGTTCGGAGAAATGGTGGCGCTGCTGTGGGAACAGAACAAGTGCGAGGCGGCTCTGAGGCTTGAACAGCTTTGGAACGATCTTGCGCGGCGGCTCGATTTTTCCTTGCGATGTGCGTATCCCCTGCGCCACTTTCGACAGGCGGGGCAAGAGGAACTGTTCCGGCAGGTTTGCGCGGAGCACGGCGCAGTGGTTCCCGCGGAAAGTTACACTACGCTCGATAACGAAAGCGACCGGCTGCGCATGGTCAGCTTGCTGCAGCAGAAGGCGCAGACTTTGCAATTGACGGTGGAGGAGCGGGAGCGCGAAATTGCGCAGCGGATCGAAGTGGAAGAGAAGTTGCGCCGCAGCGAGGAGTTTGCGAACAAGGTTGTAGAGAACAGCGTCGACTGCGTGAAGGTGTTGGACCTGGAAGGACGCCTGGAGTATATGAGCCCGCCGGGACAGCGGGCGCTTGGAATTGAAAATATAAGCCAGATTCTTGGCAGCCGTTGGGTTGACTTCTGGAAGGAAGAGGACCAGCCGCGAGCCGAGGCCGCGTTGAACGCCGCGCGGACAGGCGGAGTGGGCAGCTTTCAGGGCGACATTGAGACGGCTGGGGGGATGGCCAAGAGTTGGGACGTGAGGATATCCCCGGCGCTCGGCAAGCACGGCGAAGTGGAACGGCTGGTTGCGATTTCGCGGGACATTACGGAGCTGAAGTTTGCGCAGCAGGCTGTGATCCAGTCGGAGAAGTTGGCGGCAGCGGGCCGGCTGGCGGCAACCATTGCGCATGAGATCAACAACCCGTTGGAAGCTGTGACCAACTTCATCTACCTTTCGATGACCAGCGAAGGCGTTCCAGAGGAAGTGCGGCAGCATCTGGAGGTCGCCGACCGGGAACTGGTGCGGGTGGCGCAGATTGCACAGCAGACGCTCGGGTTCTATAAAGACAATTCCAGGCGGAAATGGTTTAGCGTCGCTGAGGTCATTCGGGATGTATTCGCGCTCTATGATCGAAAGCTGCGGTATAAGCGCCTGCAGACCGAAATCCGCGCGGATGCGGAACTGCGGATATTTGCCAAACAGGGCGAGCTGAAGCAGGTGTTGTCAAACCTGGTGACCAACGCCATCGATGCATCGCACGAGGGCGGGAAGCTTTGGTTGCGCGCGCAGAGGACGAAAGACTGGAGCAACGGAATGGAAGAGGGCGTCCGCATCACGATGGCCGACAATGGCTCCGGGATGACGCCGGAAGTGCGGGAGCGGATCTTTGTGCCGTTCTTTACCACCAAGGCGGAGGTTGGAACCGGCATCGGCCTGTGGGTGACCAAGTGCCTGGTAGAGCAACAGGGCGGATCGATTCGGTTCCGCAGCCGACAGGGACGGAAGACGGGGACGGTGATGAGTTTCTTTGTTCCCCGCACCTGCCACGAGCACACGCGCGTGGCGGGGTTAAGTTAACGCGCCTCAGTGTGCCTTAACCTTCAGATTCAGGTCGACGCTCGGGTTGCAGGTGGGCCCTTTCCAACGGTAGTCCGCGTTAGTAACTGAATGGGTCGTCTTTCCGTTCATGATCAGGTCGATGGAACCCTTGGCGGTCATGTGCGCGGTTCCATCAAAACTCATCACTACATCGCCCTTCATTTGAAAAGCCTTCATAGGGCATTCCATATGGTAACTTGCGCCCGTCAAGGAGACGGAGAGTTGGGAAATGGAGCAGGAGGGATTCTGGGTGAGCGCCTTGGTCCACAACTCATCGTTCAGGCAATAAAGAAGAACCAATGGCGGTTGGTTGGGTACGCCGGAGGGCATGGTGGCTTCCCATTCTCCGGCGCGCAAGGGGAACTTTTGTTGCGCGGAACAGGCGGCGGTTGCCATGAGGGCGAATACGCCGAAAGCTGCACCCTTGAAGAATGTCATCTCCACCCATCCTTTTCCTGAGTTCCGAGTTACAAGCTGCCGATTCCAGAGCTTTGCTGTCAACTGGCAAATGTAAGACTCTTCATCGACAGCGAGAAATGCATGGATGTTAGACGCCGATGACGGCGCAGAGCTCTTTCACCGCGGCGGCGCTGTTCTTGAGGGCTGCGTCCTCTTCAGGAGTGAGCTTGATTTCGATGATCTTTTCAAGGCCTGCGGCGCCCAGCTTACAGGGGACGCCGATGTAATAGCCGTCGATGCCGTACTCGCCTTGCAGGAAGGCCGCGCAGGGAAG
>PMOF01000282.1 GCA_003162495.1 Acidobacteriaceae bacterium | reverse complement strand
TAACGGGGATTTCCACCGCTGGAAGGGCGAGAAACGCCGAATCGTCGGCTAGAATCTGCAGCGCCTGTTGCTCTTTTTCTCCCGACAGGCCAGCTTTCAAGTGGGCCAGCTTAGCCGTGCTCAGCCGCTCAGTCAGTTCCAGGTCGGATAGCTGCTGCGCAATGTCCGCATCGGGCTTGCCTTGGTCCGCAGCCAGCGTCTGCTCCAGCTGCTCGACCGTGACGCGCTTTGCGGAAAATGCCGGTAGCGTTGCGGCAGTGAGAAACAAGAAGAGCAACAGTCTACGCATTGAACCGGCCCCCCCAGGCAGTCCAGAAATTCTAGGCGCTTGAAGTTGACTTGTACAAATCGTTCCCGCAGGTTCGAATGACTTCCAAAATGCCGAGTTTAGAAAGCAGCAGGCGGACAGCCATTTCTTGGACGAGATGACCGGGTTACAGCTTCTGCAGGTTGGCGAATTTTTCCATCAGCTTTTTCATGCCGTGGCGGACGAACATCACGGTGAGTTTGGCATCTTCGCCGTCGCCTTCGCGCATCAGGACGGTTCCCTCGCCGTATTTACTGTGGCGGACGCGCTGGCCTTTTTTCAAACCGGCCGCGCCGGTGGGTTCGGGCAGATCCATGGAGGGACGAGACAAAGAGCCGGGCTTGCCGGCGCCAGCCTTGCCACCGAAAAAACGGGCGATGTTATCGATGGAGTGCGGCGCCGGTGTTGTTGCAGCACTCCTGTTTCCTGGACGGGAAGCGCGGGCTGAGGGAACGCTGTGCGCTTCCTGGCTTTCGTCTTCGTAGTTGTAGTGCTTCTCGCCGGCGTCTCCGGTGCGGGCCGGACGCCGGCCGAAGGTGTTGGGGTATCCGGGGGTGGACCAGGCGGGAGAGCGGCCGCCGAGGTTTTCGACCAACTGCGTGGGGACCTCTTCAAGGAAGCGGGAGGGGATGCTCATCTCCGGAGCGTCATTGCCGTAGCGACGGCGGTAGTGGGCGCGGGTAAGGATCAGGGCATTCATAGCGCGAGTCATGCCAACGTAGCAGAGACGGCGCTCCTCTTCGAGCTCTTCGGGGTTGTTGAGGGTGCGGGAGTGAGGGAACAGACCCTCTTCAAGCCCGGCGAGGAAAACAAGAGGGAATTCGAGACCCTTGGCGGCGTGAAGAGTCATGAGGGTGACGCGAGCTTCGGGATCGAACTGGTCGGTGTCGGAGGCGAGAGCGGCGTGGTCAAGGAATTCGGCCAGGGTTTCGCCGCGTGCCTCGGCGTCGTGGGCGGCGTTGGCCAGCTCCTTCAGGTTTTCAATGCGGCTGAAGGCCTCCGGCGAACCCTCTGTTTCCAGAGCCTTGATGTAGCCGGTGCGGTCAATGAGAAAGCGAATCAGCTCAGGGAGCGTGGCGGCGTCTCCGGGTGCGCGAAATGCCGGCTTCTCTTCCAATGCCTTTCCTGAATCCTCCTTCATTTCCGCTTGAGGTTCCGAAGCCTTTTCGGGCATGGTCAGGAAGGGTCGCTTGGGCTGAGCGGCAAACGGCGAGAAGCTGGCCGCATCAAGTAATGGGATCTGGGCCTCATTGCCGCCAAAGTCGAAGCTGGTGGCGGATTCAGCGCTGGCGGCGTCGGCTGCATCTGTGGATGCGCCGAATTCGAAATTGGTGTCGGCATCGCCGGTTTCCGCGTTGGCGGCCAGGTCGGCGGAGAGCTTGCCCGCAAAGTCGGGGTCCATCATGGCCTGCGCATCAAGGATGAGCTGGCGGAAAGATTNNCCAGGTGGAGGCATTGATTTCAAGAGCCAGGCGTTCCAAAGTTTCCAGAGTCGTTTTGCCGATGCCGCGCACCGGCGTATTGATCACCCGCTGCAGAGCCATGGAGTCGTGCGGATTGCGCACCAGGCGCAAGTAAGCGAGCAGGTCTTTGATCTCCGCGCGCTCATAAAAGCTGAAGCCGCCGACCATGGTGTAGCGAATGTTGTAGCGGCGGAGCGCTTCCTCCACCAGCCGCGACTGCGAGTTGGTGCGGTAAAGCACTGCGCAGTGCGCCTCACCTCCAGCATCGCCTGCTTCACGGAGAAATTTCTGGATGCGGTCCGCGATGAAGAGGGCTTCATTTTCGCCGTCGGGAGCTTCGTAATAACCAATCAAACTGCCGCCCTGGCGATCGGTCCACAGCTTCTTCCCCTTGCGGCGCAGATTGTTCTGAACCACGGCGCCTGCGGCTTCCAGAATGATCTGGGTGGAGCGATAGTTTTGCTCCAGGCGCACGATGCGCGCGTTGGGAAAATCCTTTTCAAACTCCAGGATGTTGCGAATGTCCGCGCCGCGCCAGGAGTAAATGCTCTGGTCTTCGTCGCCCACCGCGCAAACATTTTTGGCCTCGCCGGCCAGCAGCTTCATCAGCTCGTATTGCGGGCGGTTGGTGTCCTGGTATTCGTCGACAAGCAGATAGCGGTAGCGGCGCTGGTAACGCTCGCGCGCTTCCTGGGAAACTTTGAGCAGGCGGACGGCTTCGAGCAGCAGGTCGTCGAAATCGAGGGCGTTGCTCTTGCGCAGTTCGGCGCGATAGCTCTGGTAAATGTGGGCAATGCGTTCGCTGTTGGGATCTTTGGACGCGAGGTAATATTCCTGCGGATCGACCATATGGTTTTTGGCCCAGGAGATTCGTCCGAGCACGGTGCGCGGAGTGAGCTGCTTGGTGTCGAGACCCATGCGGCGCATGACCTGCTTGACGATTGCTTGCTGGTCGTTCTCGTCGTAGATGGCGAAGGATCGCGTTAGGCCTTCGCCGTTCACTTTCAGCGCTTCGATGTCGCGCCGCAACAAGCGGACGCAAAGCGAGTGGAAGGTGGCGATGAGGGGCTTGGCGAGCGACGAATGGTCGAGGAGCCGATCGACGCGGGCCGCCATTTCCGTGGCCGCCTTGTTGGTAAAGGTGACGGCCAGGATGGAGTCCGGGGCGACGCCTTTTTCGCGGATCAGCCAGGCGATGCGGCTTGTGATGACCCGGGTCTTGCCGGAGCCGGCTCCGGCGAGGATGAGCAGGGGTCCTTCGGTGGCCTCTACCGCGGCACGCTGTTCGGGGTTCAGGTTATCGATAAGCGGCGGCAAGATGTGCGTCCAGGCGGGAAGAGTCCTGT
>PMOF01000208.1:1782-7468 GCA_003162495.1 Acidobacteriaceae bacterium | reverse complement strand
AACTGCTGATCGATCTGCAAGACCGCGTGGTGGAGCTTAGGCCGCGGCAGGGTTTCGTGGTACCGAGGGGAACGATGCACCGGACGCGGGCGCCGCAACGGACGGTGATTCTCATGGTGGAGAATGCGGGGATTATTCCGACGGGGGATTGAAGGACGCGTGATGGGGTAATGTCGAGATTCGTCATTTCCCAGGTCTCAAAATCGAGACCTGGGGCACCCTTTCGTTTTTTGGCCGCCAAGTTATGACAGGCATCCAGGGGAAGCGAGCAAGAGCCGCGACGCCTATAATCAAGGTGTGGTGCGAACCCTTTTTTCATCTCGAATAGTCTCCGTTGGGTGCGCGGCTGCGCGTACGGGGCTGGGCTTTGCTTTGGGCCTTTCCGTGGCGTTTTGCGGAACCGTTTCCACATGGGGCCAGGCGCCGGACGACAGGACGAACGGGGGGGTGGGACGGATTTTGCTGGTGCTGCCGTTTGACAACCGCAGCGGGCAGCCGAGCCTGGAGTGGATTCGCGAGGCGGCGGCAGAAATTCTAAGCAGCCGTTTCGCTTCGGCGGGTTTTGCGCCCATGAGCCGCGCAGACCGGCTGTATGCGCTGGATCATCTGGGACTGCCGCAGGGGTTTCAGCCTTCGCGGGCGAGCTCTCTAAAGCTGGCCGAAACGCTGGATGCGGATTCGATTGTGGTGGGCAATTACCTGACCGATGGAACAGGCATTGTGGCCGAGGCGCGGCTGGTGGACGTGCCGCATCTTCGCATGGGCGAGCCGGTGACTGAGCGCGGCGAGATGAAGGATCTGATTGCCGTATTCGACAGGCTGGCCTGGAAACTGACGCGGCAGCTCGATCCGGCGTTCACCGGAACCGAGGAGACGTTTGTGGCTGCGGGGGCCGGGCTGCGACTGGACGCTTTCGAGCAGTACATTCGCGGCATCACGGAGCCGGACCAGGCGGAAAGGCTTCGCCACCTGAATCAAGCTGTCCGGTTGAGCCCGGAATTTGGCCCGGCGTGGATGGCGCTGGGGCGTGAGGACTACAACGGGCAGCAGTACGAGCAAGCCGCGGCTGCTTTTGCCAAGGCCGGTCACGACGATCCGGATACGTTGGGCCCCGATGCGCTGGAGGCTGGTTTCTATCGCGGTCTTTCGCTGACGTTTTCAGGCGACTATGCCCAGGCTGAAACGGCTTTTGCCAATGTGGCCAGGGTATTGCCGCTGGCCGAGGTGGTGAACGACCAGGGAGTTGCGCTGAGCAGGCAGGGGCGCGACGGCATTGCGCTGTTCCGGCAGGCTGTGGCCGCCGACCCTAACGCGGCCGACTATCACCTCAACCTGGCAGTGAGCCTGAAACGCCATGGAAATGTTGCCGAGGCGCTGGCCGAACTGGGGCAATGCCTGCGATTGCGCCCCGGCGACAGCGAGGCTGATGCGCTGGAGAAGGCGTGGAAGGAGCCGGCCGCACAACCAGCCGCGGGGGCAGCGCCGAGTGCCAACGCGGAGGCGAAGGCCGACCCGCTGGAACGCATTGCGCGCGATTTCGATGCGGTCGTCTTTCGCCAGGCGGCGCAGATGATCGACCAGTTGGACGCTGCGCACCTGGCGGCTCTGACTCCGCTGGAGCGAGCGCAGACGCTGACGACGCAGGCGAAAGACTACCTGAACCGCGGACTGCTGCTGGAGGCCGAGCGGTTGTACCTGGCGGCCGTGGCGACGGACGGCTCTGTGGCCGAAGCGCATACCGGGCTGGCGGAGGTGCGCGAACGCGCAGGGGATGGCGCAGGAGCGCGGACCGAGGCGCAGGCCGCTTTAGCGCTGGCGCCGTCGGCGGATGCTCACGTGGTGCTGGGACGGCTGGATATGGCGGCCAGCCAACTGAGCGAGGCGGATAAAGAAGCGGCCGCAGCCCTCAATCTGGATCCCAACAGCCGCGCCGCGCAGGAACTGCGTCGGCAGATTGAGGCGAGAGAAGGGCAGAAGAAGTAGCGGCGACGAAGGGCCCTGAAGGAGCAAGCCATGAGAGAGCGCTCACGCGGGATCGCGGTCCCGATCGGATTGATTGCGGCAGGAATTCTTGCGGGCTTTGTGACGGCCTGGGGGCTGACTGCGCAGGCCAACGCGGAACAACCGCTGGTGGATAAATTGGTTCTCTCGGACACGATTCAGCCGGTGAGCGCGGGGCAACTTGACCGCGCCCTGGCGCGTGCCGATGCGGACGGAGCGCAGGCGCTGCTGGTGGAGTTAGACACGCCGGGCGGGCTGGTCGATTCCATGCGCACCATGGCCGGAGCGATTTTGAGTTCGCGGGTTCCGGTGATTGTGTATGTATCTCCGGCCGGGGCGCGCGCGGGGTCGGCAGGTTTCTTTCTGATGGAGTCTGCGGATGTGGCTGCGATGGCCCCGGGCACCAATGCTGGAGCGGCGCATGTGGTATTTGAGTTCGGCAAGCCGGACGAGACCATGAGCCAGAAGGTCGAGAACGACGCGGAAGCCTTTCTGCGTTCCTATGTGAAGCAGCGCGGACGCAATGTGGAGGCCGCACAGGCTGCGCTTCAGACGTCGAAATCCTATACGGCCGCGGAGGCGCTGGATCTGCACCTGATCGACGTGATTGCGAGCAATGATGCGCAACTGCTGGCCGATGTGGATGGGCGCACGATTACCCGCATGGACGGGAGCAAACTGGTGATGCATGTGGGCGGCGCGCGGATCGTGATGCTGCAGCCGACGGTGCGCGAGCAATTGCTGGGCTGGCTGGTGGACCCGAATATCGCGCTGCTGATGCTGGTGGCGGGCGCGCTGCTGATTTATCTGGAGTTCAACACGCCGGGAACGATTGTTCCGGGGGCACTGGGCACTCTGATGGTGCTGCTGGCGATTTTTGGGTTGAACCTTTTGCCGATCCGATTCACAGCCGTGCTGCTGTTGGTGGCGGCTCTGGCGCTGCTGATTTTGGAGGCGAAGATTGGCGGTCATGGCGTGCTGGCGATCGCGGGGATTGTGTGCCTGACCTTTGGAACGCTTACGCTGGTTGCCGCGCCGGTGCCGGAGATGGGCATCAGCCTGGCGGTGGCCCTGGGGGTGAGCGCGGGGTTTGGAGTAATAACCGTGTTGCTGGTGCGGCTGGCGGTGCGGGCGCGTCGCATGAAGAGCCGGCTGGGCGTGGATGCGATGGTGGGGAGTCGAGCCACGGCGATGGAGCCTCTGAACCCGGAGGGTCACGTGCTGGTGGAGGGAGAGATCTGGCTGGCGGTGGCTCCGCAGCCGGTAGCCGCGGGCAGCACGCTGCGCGTGGTGGGTCATGAACAGTATCTTTTGCGGGTGACGGCGGTTGATCCGTCTGCGGTTCCGGCGTCCCGCGCATAAAGTGGCCTGGAGTACAATCCGTGCTGAACGAAGGAAGTGAAATGCTTACAACTCCAATTCTGATTGTGTTCGCTATTGTTGCCCTTTATCTGATCAACTCCATCAAGATTTTGCGGGAGTACGAGCGCGGGGTAATTTTCAGGCTGGGCCGCGCGCTGCCCACGCCGAAAGGGCCGGGCGTGATTCTTGTGTTCCGGCCGTTCGATCAGATGGTGCGCATTTCGTTGCGGCAAGATGTGCTGGAGGTTCCGCCGCAGGACGTGATCACCCGCGACAACGTGACGCTGAAGGTGAACGCGGTGGTCACGCTGTATGTCGTGAACCCGAACGATGCGGCGATCAAGGTGGTGAACTACGTCTACCAGACTTCGCAGTTTGCGCAGACCACGCTGCGGTCGGTGCTGGGCGAGGTGGAACTGGACGAGCTGCTGAGCCATCGCGACAAGCTCAACCTGAAGATTCAAACCATCATCGACCAGCGGACGGAACCTTTTGGGGTGAAGGTGATCTCGGTCGAGGTGAAGCAGGTGGATCTGCCGGAGCAGATGCTGCGCGCCATGGCCAAGCAGGCCGAGGCGGAGCGGGAAAAACGGTCGAAGATTATTCACGCCGAGGGCGAGTTCAACGCGGCGCAGAAACTGGTGGATGCCGCGGCGCTGATGGCCACGCAGCCCATGACGCTGCAGTTGCGCTATCTGCAGACGCTGGCCGACATCGGTGTGGAAAAAAATACAACCATCGTGTTCCCGCTGCCGATGGAGATGCTCAACCTGTTGAACAGGCTGGGAGTTTCTGGCAAGGAAACTCTGGAGAGCGTGTAGAGCCGGGACAACTTTGTTTGAAGCGCGGTGTTTGGGGATGGATAGATATGCTTTCGGGAATGGATGGTTATGAGGGGAGTCTTTGACGACGAAGACGTGGGGCCGGCGAAGGCCACGCAGGAGACCGAACTGACGTTGAGTTCGACCGTGCTGCTGGGCATCGTGCTTGGCGTGGTGGCAATTTGCGGACTCTGTTTCGGTCTGGGTTATGCGGCGGGCCATCGCGGCTCGAAGGAGAGCACCGCAAGCATACGGCAGGACGCCACCGCACCCACGACACTTCAGGCGGACAGTTCGCGGGCGAAGCCCTCGGCGATCACGCAAGTGCCTGCGGCGCCAGCTCGCGCGCCGGTGAGCGCGACGGATGCCGTGCCGGCAGCGGCGGATCCGGACGCGGGTCCGATCGCCAATTCACCGAGTCCGCCTCCGGCTCCTTCGGCTGGACCGAGCGACACTCAGCAGGCGCAGCCGCAGGTGCGGTCTGCCCTGCCGATGGCGACCTATTCTGGCCAGCCGGTGCAGCAGCAAGCGGTGCAACCGGCCATGCCACCGACGAACTGGACGATGGTGCAGATTGCCGCGGTGGCGAATCCCGCGGACGCAGTGGTGCTGGTGAATGCCCTGCATCAGCGCGGCTATGCGACGTTTGCGCGCCGCGAGCCCGCGGACGGACTGATCCATGTGCGGATTGGGCCGTTCAGCAGCCGCGAGGTAGCTGACCAGTGGCGATTGAAGCTGCTGGGCGATGGATATAACGCGATCCTACAGCCGTAGAACAATTCAGAACTAATTTCGCATCCACTCCGGCAGGCCGGAGGCGATAGCGGCGCGCACGGCGTCGAGCAAATCTTCGCGGGTGGCAAAGTCGCGCGGATAAACAGGAGCGTGGAAGACGATGCGCGCGGTGCCGGGATGGATGCGCAGGCTGCCTTTGGCCATCATGGTTTCAGTGCCGGAGATGGAAACCGGAATGCAGGGCGCGCCGGCTTCCATGGCCAGATAAAACGGGCCTTTCTTGAAGGGGAGAAGGCGACCGTTGGGGGAGCGGGTGCCCTCGACGAAGGTAGTGATGTGGACGCCCTGCTCAAGCACGCGGCGGGCCGCGGCTACGCTTTCTTGCGCGCCGGTTACGCTGCCATCGCGGTCAACCGGGATGAACTGGCCCAGCTTCATGCCGTAGCCCAGCGCCGGAATCTTCATCAGCGAGCGCTTAAGGAATGCAGACGTGCGGCCCGGAATGCGTGGGATGAGCGTGGAGGGGTCGAGATTGGAGACATGGTTGGACATGAAGATGCACGCGGTGTGCGGAGGGATGCGGTCCAGGCCGACTGTCTCGACGCGGATGCGGGCCAGGCGGAAGCCGATGAGGACGATCCATTGCGCGGCGTTGTAGAGCGGCATGATGTTGCCGGTGAGCATGGCCCAGGGAATGAACAGCAGCGCCGAGGGGATTCCGAGAACGAGAATCGAAGTCAGCAAAATGACAGAGGAGATCATTCAGA
>PMOF01000208.1:0-1722 GCA_003162495.1 Acidobacteriaceae bacterium | reverse complement strand
CTTCGGGATGCAGGCGCTCGGCGTCTGGAATGCGCTGCTGCTGATAAACGCCAGCGAGCACGACGCGGTCAGCGAGGCGCAGGCTGGCGACGAGTTCGGATTCAAGCACCTTGCGGCGGAGGGTGTTTGAGCGCGGCTCAAGCACCGCCCACAGGCGCGATTGCGGGTAGATGGAGCGCAGCGCTCGCAGGGTTTCGCGGATGGCCGTGGGGTGATGCGCAAAGTCGTCGATGACGGTGATGCCGGCGATGACGGCGCGCACTTCAAGGCGGCGCTTGACGCTTTTGAAGCTGGCCAGAGCGGCCTGAATTGTTTCTTTGCCGATGCCCTGGTCCGCGGCCAGCGCGGCGGCGGCCGTGGCGTTGAGCGCGTTGTGTTCGCCGGCCAGAGGCATTTCAAATTCGGCCCACAAGGCGCCGTTGCGCCAGACTTCCCAACGAGTCATGCCGTCCTGCTGACTGGGGTGGCGGAGATTCTGGATGCGCCAGTCGGCGGCGGCGGTGAAGCCGTAGCGCTCCACGCGGCAAAGGGCGTTGCTGATGCACTCGGTGACGTTGGCGTTGCCGTCGTAGGCCAAGATCAAGCCTCGGCGGGGAACGAGATTCACGAGACGCTTGAAAGCGATTTTTATGGCGTCGAGATCGGCGTAGATGTCAGCGTGGTCAAATTCAACGTGAGTGAGGATGAGCGCGTCAGGAAAATAGTGCAGGAATTTGGGCCCTTTATCGAAGAAGGCGGTGTCGTATTCATCGCCTTCCACGATGAAAGTGCGCGTGGGACGCAGTTGAAAACTGGTGGAGAAATTTTCAGCCACGCCGCCGATGAGGAAAGACGGTTCAAGCGCGGGATTATTCCGAGAGGCGCATTGATAAATCCACGCCAGCATGCTGGTTGTGGTGGTTTTGCCATGCGTGCCGGCGACCACCAGCGACTCCCGACCGATGAGAAACTCCTCGCGCAGCAGGGCGGCCATGGAGGTGAAGGGAATCCGGTTGTCGAGCACGCGTTCAATCTCGGGGTTGCCGCGGGAGAGCGCGTTGCCGATGACGACGAGGTCGGGAGCGGGATCGAGATTGGATTCAGCGTAGGGCTCAAGGATGGGAATGCCAAGTTCGCGAAGGAGATCGCTCATGGGCGGATAGGCGGCTTTGTCGGAGCCGGTGATGCGATGGCCTTGCAACTGCAAAAGGCCGGCCAATGAGGCCATGGCTGTGCCGCAGATGCCGATGAGGTGAATGTGCCGAGGCGTTGGGGGCGACGGGATCACGGAGTCACCGCCGGTTCAAGCACGCGCAGTTCGGGTTCATCGCCGGTGTGCAGCTCGGCTGCCACGCCGAAGGTGAGCGTGACATTTTGGCGCGAAACGTGGCCGCTGTGCAGGCCGATGGCAATGGGGCCGTTGAAGCTGTCGAAGAAGCGGAGGATGGTTTCTTCGAGGAGCTGCGGGTCTGCGCCGGGCGAGACGCAGTCGAGCATTTCGCCGAAGAGAATACCGCGCACGCCTTCAAGCTTTCCCGCATTGCGCAACTGCCATAACATGCGGTCGAGCTGGTAGGGCTTGACGCCGGTGTCCTCAATGAAAAGGAGCTTGCCCTCGGTGTGCGGCTCATAGGGCGTGCCGATGAGCGCGACCAGAATGCTGAGGCAGCCGCCGTAAAGGATGCCGGAGGCAGGGCCGGTTGCCGTGCCGCGCTTCAAGAGGCGCAGGCCTTGCGCCGGTCC
>PMOF01000205.1 GCA_003162495.1 Acidobacteriaceae bacterium | reverse complement strand
CGAGAGATCGTAGCGAACATACAACGTTCCATTGCAGGCGGTACAAACTGTTTGTGGAGTGACCGGGTCAAAGTGGTTTTGGCAACGCGAGCATTCGAGATAAGCAATGTTGGGCATAGTCATAGGATAATAGAGACCTCAATGCCTCAGGACCTGCCCATCTCGCGCAAACCCGCGCGCCGCTCAAGGCAATCGCCACGCACTTCGCAATCCAGCCTCGCTGCCTTCATCGCCTTCGCAGCGGTCGCCGCCGTTGTGTTTTCCGCGGGCTTGCTTGCCGGGCTCTTTCACGCTCCGGCACAGATCGCCGTAGCCCTTCGCTGCGCCGGTTTGGTTCTGTTTGTTCCCTTTGCGCTGCGCCGGCGCTCGCTGTTGCTTTGGACCTTCTTCGCTATGCTGGCGGGCGCGGAACTGGGCGTAGACGCGCCGCGATTCGCCGCGCAGACCCACATCCTTGGCGAAATCTTCCTGCGCCTTATCCGAATGATCGTTGCGCCCCTTATCTTCGGTGGCATCGTCACCGGCATCGCGGGACACAACCGTCTCAGCGGCGTTGGTCGCGTCGCGCTCAAGTCCATATTTTTCTTTGAACTCGTTACCACGGCCGGCCTTATCCTGGGCGCGATCGCCATCAATCTATCGCATGCCGGCGTCGGCGTCGCGCTGCCCGCCGCCATTCAGGCCACCGCACCCGCCGCGCATACTTCGACATGGCAGGATGTGCTGCTCAATTTCTTTCCTGAAAACATCGCGCAAGCCGTCGCGCAAAATCAGATTCTGCAAGTTGCCATTTTCGCGCTTCTCTTCGGCGTCGCCCTGGCCACCATGCCGGAGCCAAAGCGCGCGCCGCTGGTCAACGTTTTGCAGTCGCTCACGGAGGCCATGTTTCGGCTCACCCGCATCATCATGTACATGGCGCCGGTTGCGGCGGGTGCGGCGCTCGCTTACACCGTGGGCAGCATGGGTCTGCTCACATTGTTGCCGCTGGTCAAGCTCGTCGTCACCTACTACGCGGCGCTCACCGCATTTGTGCTGCTGATCCTCGCGCCCATCCTGCTCATAGCCCGCATTCCGCTTCGCCGCTTTGTCGCTGCCATCGCCGAGCCCGCCGCCATCGGCTTCGCCACCACCACCTCTGAAGCCGCGCTCCCGCTGGCCATGGAGCGTATGGAAGAGTTCGGCGTTCCGCGCTGGATCGTTTCCTTCGTCATCCCCACCGGCTACAGCTTCAACATGACCGGCTCCAGCCTCTACCTGTCGATGGCTGCCATCTTTGCCGCGCAGGCCGCCGGCATGCATCTCTCGCTTGGCGAACAACTCGTGATGCTCGCCACGCTGCTGCTTACCAGCAAAGGCGTAGCCGGCGTGCCCCGCGCGGTCCTTGTCGTTCTGCTCGCCACAGCCAGTTCGCTCCACATCCCCGCCACTGCCGTCATGATGATTCTCGGCGTCGACACGCTGATGGACATGGGCCGCACCGCCATGAACGTCATCGGCAACTGCATGGCCGCCGCTGTCGTCGCGCGGTGGGAAGGCGAACTGAAGCCGGCGGACAGCTCCGGCTGAAAACACACTTACCTGCGAGAAAGATAAGTGCCGGGTTTCGCTCTTGGCGCTCAGGACCGCACTCTCCTATGGAGAAACCCTGCATCAAAACGGCTAAGATAGTTGCTGGATATGCCGCTACTCGACCCAACCCCGTCCCCTGTTGAACATGCCGACTTTGCCGCCCTCGAATGGGAGCCGCTGCTGGCCCTCGTCGCCGGTTTTGCCGCCTCGCCCGTCGGCCGCAACGCGATTCTCGACCTGAAACCTTCCACCNNCGGCGCAGCTCTCGAAGCCGGCGAACTGCAGGCCGTCGCGCGCCTGGCCAACGACGTAGCCTCCTGGCAGTCGCTGCTTCAATCGCCTCCAGCACGTCTCGCCGGAAAGCTACCCCGACTTGCGGCCTTGTCCGCCGCGCTGACGACAAGCCTGCGTCCGTTGGCCGTAACCATCGAGCGCACCATTGAGCCCGACGGCTCGCTGGCCGACAACGCATCGCCCGAGCTGGGTCGCATCCGCCGCGAGCAAGATCGCCAGCGGCGACAGATCGAAGAATCCCTGCGCGCCGCGCTGCGCAAGCTCTCCAGTGACGGCGCGACCCAGGAAGATCTGATCACCATCCGCGGCGACCGCTTCGTCATTCCGGTGCGCGCGGAGCTCAAGCGCCGCATCTCGGGCGTCGTCCACGGCGCCAGTTCTTCCGGGCAGACGGTGTACGTCGAGCCGCTTGAAACCATCGAGCAGAACAACGAGCTGGTGCGACTGCTCGAGGAAGAGCAAGCAGAGATTCACCGCATCTTTGTCGCCCTCACCCGCCAGGTCGGCGGCTATGCGCAGGTGCTTGTCGCGGGCGCGCGCGTGCTCGCGCTGGTCGATAGTCTGCAGGCCCGAGCCCGCTTTGGCCGCGATTACGACTGCGCCGCTCCGACCATCACGCCCGATCGTCTCCGTCTCGATGCGGCTCGTCATCCGCTGCTCGAAAAACGCCTGCGCGCAAGCGGCGGCAAGGTTGTTCCGCTCAGCCTTGAACTCACCACTGAGCAGCGCCAGCTCATTATCAGCGGCCCCAACACCGGCGGCAAAACCGTGACCCTCAAGACCACGGCCCTGTTGGCCATGATGGCGCAGGCCGGTCTGCCCATCCCTGCCGCGGCCGCAAGCTTTCCCATCTTCACCGCGTTCCTGGCCGACATCGGCGACGCGCAATCGATTGAAGCCGCGCTTTCCACCTTTTCCGCGCACATCACCAACATCGACCGCCTCTCGCGCCTGGCCGGCGCTCATTCGCTGGTCCTGCTCGACGAGCTCGGCTCCGCAACCGATCCGGAAGAGGGCTCGGCCCTGGCGGTCGCGATCGCAAGCTGCTTTCTCGATGCGGGCGCCTGGTCGCTCATCTCCACCCACCACACTTCGCTCAAGGTCTACGCCGCCAATACTCCGGGCGTGCTTAACGCGGCGGCAGGCGTGGATGAAATCACTCTGGCGCCCAACTATCAGCTTCGTCTCGGCGTGCCTGGCGCATCGGCCGGCATCCAGACCGCCGAAAGGCTGGGCCTGAACGCAAGCATCATTGCCTCAGCGCG
Source organism: Acidobacteriaceae bacterium (assembly GCA_003162495.1). Taxonomy (GTDB): domain Bacteria; phylum Acidobacteriota; class Terriglobia; order Terriglobales; family Acidobacteriaceae; genus Telmatobacter. Next base: position 17,043 of record PMOF01000205.1, on the reverse strand, counting down.
CCAGCGCCTGGGATCGCAACAGGTGGATATCGCGCGCTTCCTTGACCGCCTGCACAACGAGCTCACGCAACTCGAAGAAGACCGCAAGGCTGCGCGCGAACAGCAGTACGCGCTCAACCAGGAACGGGCGAAGCTGGCGCGCGAGGGCGATGTGGAATTGCGCAACCGCACCCGCGACCTCGAAACCAAACTCGCGTCGCTGCTCAAGGACTTTGAATTTCAGATGCGCGAGACCGTGCGCGCCATTGAAGATCGCGCCGCGCAGCAGAAGATGTCGAAAGAGGCCGAACGCCGCATGACGCGATTGCGCCGTGAGTTTCAGGAGAGCTTCAACCAGACTGTCGTCGCGCACCGCACTGGCGCCGACCAGGGAGACGCGCATGCCCAGCCGCATGTGGTGAAACACGTCACCGCCGGCGACCAGGTCCGTCTCAAGTCAATGAACAAAGTCGCCATCGTCCAGCGCGAGATCGAAAAGGATTTGTTCGAAGTAGCCCTTGGTCCCATCAAAATGCGCGTCAAGCGCGACGATATCGCCGAAGTGGTGCAGGCGGCAAGCTCTCGAACAGGTGGAGAGGAAACGGCGCTCAGCGCTGTGCGCCGTCAGAAGAACGTACATGTCACCGTCACCAGCGCCAACACCGACGAGATGCGCATGGAGATCAACCTCATTGGCCGCACCGTCGATGAAGCCACCGAGGAGCTGGAAAAATATCTGGATCGCGCCTTTCTAGCTGGCCTGCCACGCGTTCGCATCATTCATGGCCACGGCGCGGGCGTTCTCCGCCGCGGTGTCCGCGAATTTCTCAAGAGCCATCCTCACGTTGCCACGTTAGCCGAAGCGCCGCAGAACGAAGGGGGGCAAGGGGCTACGCTGGTGGAGCTGCGTCAGTGAGCGCATGATCTCGGCTGAGGAATGGTATCCGCTTAAGGCGCAGCGCAGAGTCATCCACTCGCCCCGGTTCGGTTCGCGGGCGAGCGAATGAACGGACGTGACTGCTACATCGACGCGCCGGTCGCAGTGCTGGCGCCGTGACATAGAGCGTGAGGACCGCTCGCCTTGCCTGCTGTGGTCGAGGGTTGCCCCGCGCTCAGGCTTGCCTTGGGCGCACTCTGCATTTCGTGCAGCAGCTTTACCAGCCGCTCGAATCCCTGTTCGCGCGCGGTCTTGTTACCCGGCACTGTATTGGTCGGGTCCTCACCCGCACGCATAAAGCCGTGCCCCGCGCCGTCATAAGTCACCGGCTCAAATTTCTTGCCAGCAGCCTTCATCGCGTCCGTGGTTGCGGGAACTGTGGCTCCGATGCGCGCGTCGTTGCCCGCATAGAAGCCATAGACCGGCGCGGTGATCGATGTAACATCCGCGGGACCGGGGCCATAAAAAACGAAAGCCGCGGAAAGGTCGCGGCGATGCGTAGCAAAGGCAAACGACTTGCCTCCGCCCCAGCAGAAGCCGACCACAGCCAGCTTTCCGTTAGCGGCTGGCAAGCTCTTGCCGTAGTCGGCGGCAGCGTCCAAGTCGGCGATGACCCCATCCGGGTTTAGGCCGGAGACGGCCTTCACGGTCGCGTCCTGGCTGGGAAACTCACTCGACCCCCCGCCGCCGGTACCGAAACCGGAAAGCAGATCGGGCGCGATCACGATGAAGCCCTGCGCCGCCAGCTCATCGGCCATTTCCTTGGCCCAGTCTGAAAGGCCAAAAATCTCGTGGATGAGAACCACCACCGGGGCCTTCGACTTGACCTCAGGGTAGACCACAAAGGCCTGCACCGTGCGGTCACCGTGCTTGAGAGGAACATATTCGTGATGCCGTGGGGATGCGTCCAGCCGGGCCTTGGCCCAGTCCTGCGCGTGAAGGGAAGAGGCAGCGGGTAAAGTGAAAGTGAGCAGCGAGACAGCTAAGGTTTTCAGCAGGGGAAGGGTTGTCAGTTTCATGGCGACAAGTTTAGCCGCGAAGAAGGACAGGCTGCAAGAGTTCTTTTTGAGGCCTGGGCAGCTGCGATCGAGGCTCACGGGCTTCGTTAAATAGAAAGCCGGAGCAATCAGCCCCGGCTTTTTGATTCACGCGTGCGCTATGCCATTGCCTCGCGCCCCATTGCCTCAAAGTGCAACTGGTTCGAATTGCGATCCACATCGATGCGCACATGCGCGCCGTGCAGCACTTCGCCGTTGAGGATCTTGATGGCCAGCGGATCCTGAATCATGCGCTGCAAGGCGCGCTTCAGCGGACGCGCCCCGTACGCCGCGTCCGACCCCGCGGCGAGAATCAGTTGCCGCGCCGGCTCCGACAACTCCAGCGAAATCTGCCGGTCTTCGAGCAGCTTGCGCACCTCGTTCAAGCGCAACTCAAGAATCTGGTTCATCTGCGCGTGACCGAGCGGACGGAAGATCACCATATCGTCGACGCGATTCAAGAACTCTGGCCGGAAGTGCTCGCGCAACACGCGCATCACCGATTCGCGCGCCATGTCAAAGTCGTGCTCGGTCTTCAACGTGTCGCCCAGAAGCAGGTTCGCGCCCAGGTTCGAGGTCATGATGAGCACCGTGTTTTTGAAATCCACGGTGCGACCCTTCGCGTCCGTCAACCGACCGTCGTCCATCACCTGAAGCAGAATGTTGAACACATCCGGATGCGCCTTCTCGATTTCGTCGAAAAGAATCACCGCGTAGGGCCTGCGCCGCACAGCCTCAGTCAATTGGCCGCCCTCGTCGTAGCCCACATAGCCGGGAGGCGCGCCAATCAGCCGCGCCACAGCATGCTTCTCCATGTACTCGCTCATGTCAATGCGCACCATGGCCTGCTCATCGTCAAACAGAAACTCGGCCAGCGCGCGCGCGGTTTCCGTTTTGCCCACGCCCGTCGGCCCCAGGAAAATGAAGCTGCCAATCGGCCGCTTCGGATCGCTCAATCCCGCGCGCGAGCGCCGAATTGCATTGGCGACGATAGTTAGCGCCGCATCCTGCCCGACCACGCGCTCCTTGAGCCGCGTCTCCATCGTCACGAGTTTCTTTACCTCGCCCTCCAGCATCCGCGAAACAGGAATCCCCGTCCACTTGCTCACGATCCCGGCGATGTCTTCTTCATCCACCTCTTCCTTCAACATGCGCGCCACGCCGCCGCCTTCTTTTCCGGCGCCATCCTGGACTGCGCTCAACTGCTTCAGTTCCGCTTCGAGCCTGGGCAATTCGCCGTATTGAATCTGCGCGGCGCGATCGAGCACTCCCTTGCGCGTCTGTTCCTCGGCCTCAAAGCGCAGCGCCTCGATCTTCTTTTTCACTTCGCTGATGCGGCTAATCGCTTCGCGCTCCGTGGTCCAGCGTGTCCGCAAAGCTGTGATCTTCTCTCGCAACTCGGCCACTTCGCGATCCACTTCTTCAAGCCTGCCGCGGCTGTTCTTGTCCGTCTCGCGCTTCAACGCGGCGCGCTCAATCTCCAGCGATGTCGCCGCGCGTTCCAGTTGATCGATCTCGGTCGGCACCGAGCCAATCTGAATCGCCAGCGACGCCGCAGCCTCGTCCACCAGATCAATCGCCTTGTCCGGCAGAAAACGGTCGCTGATGTAGCGATGCGACAGCGTCGCCGCGGCCACAATCGCCGAATCCTTGATGCGCACGTTGTGGTGCGCCTCATAGCGCTCCTTCAAGCCGCGCAAAATCGCAATTGTGTCTTCGACGTTCGGCTCGCCCACGTAGACGATCTGGAAACGCCGCTCGAGCGCCGCATCTTTCTCAATGTATTTGCGGTACTCATTCAGCGTGGTTGCGCCAATGGCCCGCAGTTCTCCGCGCGCCAGCGGCGGCTTCAGCATGTTGCTGGCGTCGATGGCGCCTTCGGCCGCCCCCGCGCCCACCAGCGTGTGCAGTTCGTCGATAAACAGCACGATCTCGCCGTTCGATTCTTCTATCTCTTTGAGCACCGCCTTCAGACGGTCCTCAAACTCGCCACGGTATTTAGCGCCTGCCAGCATCGAACCCAGATCCAACGAAATCACGCGCTTGTCGCGCAGGCTCTCCGGAACGTCGCCGGAAACAATGCGCCGCGCCAGGCCCTCGACGATTGCCGTCTTGCCCACGCCCGGCTCGCCGATCAGTACCGGATTGTTTTTTGTGCGCCGGCTCAGCACCTGGATCACGCGGCGAATTTCCTCATCGCGCCCGATCACCGGGTCCAGCTTGCCGCGCCGCGCCAGATCGGTCAGATCCTTGGCGTACTTTTCCAGCGCCTGAAACTTGCCCTCGGGATTCTGATCCGTCACCCGCTGCGACCCGCGCACCGCGGTCAGCGCCTGCAAGATCGATTCGTGCGTGGCGCCCGCGGCTACCAGCGCATCGCGCGCCGCGTCACCCTTCAAGTGGGCAGCGCCCAGCAACAGATGTTCCGTGGACACGTACTCGTCTTTGAAGTTGGCGGCCTCGCGAAACGCCTGCTCCAGCACCTTGTTCAGTGCGTTGCTCAGCGCCGGCTGCGAAGCGGAGCCGGCCACGCGAGGCAGTTTCTCCTCGATGGCGTGCAGATCGTGCTCCAGCCGCTCGGCGGGCACACCAATCTTGCCGAGTACGGAGGGGATCACGCCCTCGCGGTCCTCAATCAGCGACAGCAGCAGATGCACTGGCTGAATCTCGGGGTTCCCGAGTTCGGCCGCCCGCGCCCGCGCCTGTTCCACCGCCTGCTGCGATTTGACGGTCAGTTTTTCCCAGCGAATCGCCATTTCACTTATCTCCTAGACTTTAGCTTCCAGCTTCTAGCTCTTTCCTGCTAGATGCCGGATTAGAGATCTCGACACCATAAATAGACTTCCAGATGCCTGTTGCACAAACAAGAACGCCGGGCGGGCAGGTTTTGAGCCGTCCCCCCGGCACATTAAAATGCGCAATTGCCAGCCGGCCGTAGAAAAAGCTTAAAGCTAGCGGCCAGAAGCTGTCTTACGCTGCTTTAGCCACGTTGATTTTGATCTGCTTGGGCTGAGCTTCTGGCTTCTTGGTGAGCTCAAGTTTCAACACACCGGCATTGTAACTGGCCGCCACGTTTTCGGTGTCCAAAGTCGACGGCAGGGTGAAGGCGCGATAGAAGCTGCCATAGCGCCGCTCAATGCGATGGAAATTCTGCTCCTTCTCCTCCGCCTCAAACTTGCGCTCGCCCTTCACGGTCAGTGTGCGGTTTTCCACGCGGACGTCCAGGTCCTTCTCCTCGATGCCCGGAACCTCGAGCTTGAGCACAACCTTCTGCGGGTCTTCATAGATGTCCACCGCAGGCACAAAGCTGGCGGCCGCCAACGGGTCATTGTCGCCGTTCATGTCGCGGAAAAGCGAGTTCACGCGGCCCTGCAAGGTCGCAACCTCCCGAAACGGGTCCCAACGAGTGATGGTCATTTGAGTTATCCTCCTGATGGTTTTGAAATGATGGGGCCAGGAAGCTGAGTCCCGGCCGCTCAATCAATCTGATGACACTATAGTATAAGTGATTCATAAAATATTAGCGTCCTGCACTCACATAAGACGACTTCCTGTAAGTAATTGTTTATGCAGGAGATATACGATGACGGTATCGCTCATTGTGGGCACCATGCGCACGATGGCCAAGTTTGCGCCGCGGCGGCCCGATCTGCTGTCTGAGCTCAACGAGCGGCTGCAGGCGATAGCTCTTATTTACAGTTGAATCCCCACCGGCACTGGGCCGGACTTACCGGCTCGCGCGCCCCGCGTCTCGCCTCTACAATCGAGACAGACGGATGACGATCCCCTCCAGCCTTCCCTCCTACATGGACTGGCACTGGCTTTGGCTCACTGTGGCTGCCTTTGTGGCTGGAGTGCTCAACGCCGTTGCCGGCGGCGGCTCTTTTTTGCTCTTTCCCGCCATGTTGAGCATGAAGATGCTGCCCGTCCAGGCCAATGCCACCAACACCGTGGCCTTGTGGCCCGGCCAGTTCACGTCCGTCTTCGCTTACCGTGACGACGTCCGTAGGAATCTCCATCTCGCCACGATCATGGGCCTGGCCGGCCTGCTGGGCGGCACCGCCGGGGCCATTGTACTGCTGAATACGCCGCAACAAACCTTCCTGCACCTGGTGCCGTGGCTGCTGCTGGTGGCCTCGATGATCTTCGCCCTGAGCGGCCCGGTCTCCCGCCGGCTGGAGCGCTCGAGCAAGGCCCGAAGGAAGGGTGTAGACGGCAGCGCCCCCCACCCACCGCACCGCCTGCCAGTCTTCCTGCTCACAGTCGTAGTCTGCTTTTACGTTGGTTATTTTGGCGCGGGCGCGGGTTTCGTCATCATTACCCTGCTCTCGCTCTTCGGCTTCCAGGATATGCATGAGATGAATGCCCTTAAAGTGGTCTCCACCACCATGGCCAATGGCGTCGCCTTTCTCATCTTCGTGTTTGATGGGCAGGTGGTGTGGCGCTATTGCCTGCTGGCCATGGTCACCTGCGCTATCGGCGGCTACACCTCCGCCCGCTTCGCCCGCATGATCCCGCAGAAGATTCTGCGCGGAGCTGTCATCTTCATTGGTTTCGCCATGTCTGCATGGTTCTTCTGGAAAATTCGGTAGTGGGTCACTTTGAAGGGTACGGGCTTCAGCCCGTACATCAAGCCCTGTGATTTGAGTGGGCTTTAGCCCCTGAGGCAACTTTTCAATTCAAACTGACACTCTACCGAAAATTCCGTAAAGCCAGCGGTCATGCGATCCCTGAATTACCATATCCCCGTGACCTCCATGCCCACACGCGATCCCACCCTGCTCGTCCACGGCGGCGCCTGGGCCATCCCCGCCGAAGCAGCGGCCGCTCACGAGACCGGCGTTCGCGCCGCCCTTGAAACAGGCTATGCGATCCTCGCCCGCGGCGGTTCGGCCCTGGATGCAGTCGAAGCAGCGGTCACCATCCTTGAAAACGACCCCACATTCGATGCCGGGCGCGGCAGTTTCCTCACCTCCGATGGCCGCGTGCAGCTTGATGCTCTGCTCATGGACGGGGGCCGTATGAAAGCCGGCGGCGTCGCCTGTGTCGAGCGGCTGCGCAACCCCATCCAGGCCGCGCGTCTGGTCCTGGAAAGGAGCCCCCACGTCTATTTCGTCGGTCCCGGCGCAGAGCAGTTCGCCCAGGCTCACGGCATGACGCTCATTGACAATGCTGAACTGGTCCTCGATCGCGAACGCAAGCGCCTGACTTTGGCCAAGGCGCGGCAATCTGCCGGCCTGGAGGATGAAACCTTCTCCGGCTCCGGGCCCATCCACCACGACGACAAGGACCCGGAAACAGCCTTTCCTGCCGATCCCAACCTGTTTGCGAGCCACGATACCGTCGGCGCGGTCGCCCTCGATGGCCATGGCAACCTCGCTGCCGGTACCTCTACCGGCGGCACGCTCAACAAGACGCCCGGCCGCGTTGGCGACTCGTCCCTCATCGGGTGCGGCTGCTATGCCGACAATCTGACCGCCGCCGTCTCGCTCACCGGCTGGGGCGAACCCATCATGAAGCTGGTCCTCGGCAAGTGGGCCACTGACCGCGTGGCCAGCGGCGCCGCCCCTGAAATCGCCGCCCGCGAAGCTATCTCCTACCTCTTCAACCGCCTCGGCGGCCACGGCGGCATCATCCTGCTCGGCCCCGACGGCCGCTTCGGCCTGGCTCACAACACGCCCGCCATGGCCTGGGGGCTGGCGACTCCCGGCGGGCTCCAAACCGGGCTGACGATCAACCCATGCTGATCCTGGCCTCAGCCTCACCTCGCCGTCGCGAACTCCTTACCCAGGCCGGCTTCTCGTTCGAGGTTCATCCCGCGCACATCCCCGAAGACCCAAACCCCAACGAAGACCCCATCGCCTATGTCGTCCGCCTCGCCCGCGAAAAAGCCGAAACCGTCTACAACGAGCTGATCTTGAAGGGTACGGGCTTCAGCCCGTACATTGAACCGACCAAAGAGCACGGGGCTTTAGCCCCCGAGGGAAACTCTTCGGAGGCCCTAAAAACTCCTGCGAGCGTCCCGCGAGCGTCTGCCGCACTGCAAGTGCTGGGCGCAGACACTACCGTCACTCTCGACAACCAAATCCTCGGCAAGCCAGAAAACCCCGCCGACGCCGCCCGCATGTTGCGGCTTCTTTCCGGCCGCACCCACCGCGTGATCACCGGCATCGCCATCGTCACCGCCACCCGCACCGAGGTCGCCGCCGAAGTCACCGCGGTAACATTCCTCACGTTGTCGAAAAAAGAAATCGAAGAATACATCGCCACCGGCGAGCCCATGGACAAAGCCGGCGCCTACGCCATCCAGGGCCGCGCCGCCCGCTGGATTCCACGCATCGTCGGCGACTACTTCAACGTGGTCGGCCTGCCCCTCGCTCTGGTCTCGACTCTTCTCGAAAGCCTCTCGCCGCCTGCTCGCAACTCCACGCCGCAGCCCAATAGTGAGTCGAAATCCAAGAGATAGCAGCTAGAGGCTAGAAGCTGGCAGCCGTTTTCTCACCCTTATAACTCACCGTTGCTTCAGCCGTCTCGCTCTCGCCAATCCCCACCCCATGCCCCTTTTTCACCACCACAACGCGAAACGTGCGCTCGTTCAACATCCCCGGAAAGCTTCCTTCCCGCCCCGCCAGCGTCAATGTCTTCGCGCCATCGTCCCAATGCATCGCAATCGTCGCATGCACGCCTTTCTCGTAGCGATAACTGTCGTTCTCATCTTCATAGAGCGTGAAGTCCCCATCGGCCCCTGGATAAATGCGCAGCTCGATCGGGTCAGCGGGCTTTTCCGTCGTCCACTCCATCGGTGGCCCCATCGGCACAATCGATCCCGCCCGCACAAACAGCGGCAATTTATTCAGCGGCGCATCCGCCTCAATCCGCTTTCCGCCTTCCTGCTTTTCCCCCGTCCAAAAGTCGAACCACGTCGCCTGCGGCAGATAGACCGTTCGGCTCGTCGCTCCTTGCGTTGTCACCGGATTCACCAGGATTGCCGGCCCAAACATATATTCGTCGCCGATGTTTTGCGCCTCTACATCCTCGCGCCAATCCATCACCAGAGGCCGCATCAGCGTTCCATGCCGGCTCGTTACCTGCCACGCCTGGGAGTAGACATACGGCATAAGTCTGTATCGAAGCGTGTCATAGTCCACTAAGATCTTCTGCGCGTCCGCCCCATAACTCCATAACTCATTTTCATCCGGAGTGCGCGTCCCATGCACCCTGAAAATCGGCGAGAACGTCCCAAACTGAAACCACCGCACAAACAGCTCGCGAAACTTCGGATCGTTCAAATTGCCGCCGGAAATGAATCCGCCAATATCCGTCGTCCAATATGGCATTCCTGAAATCGAGTAATTCAACCCCGCGGGAATCTGCCGCGCAAACGTGACCCAATCGCTCAGCACATCCCCGGACCAAGCAGTCACACCAAACCTCTGCGCCCCCGCATACGCAGACCGCGACAAAATAAACACCCGCTTCTCATCCGAAGCTGCCCGCTGACCCTGCGACACGCCGCCTGTATGAAACAGCGGATACACATTCGCATATCGCGCTCCCGATCCCACATACATTTTGTTCGTCGTCAGGATGTTGTCCTCGCGCCCCTCGGTCTCCGGCTCGTCCGTGTCCAGCCACCAGGCATCCACGCCCTTCTGAAACAGCGCCGTATTCGCATTTGCCCAATACTGCTTACGCGCCGCCGGATTGGTCGGGTCATAAAGAGCCTGCCCCACGGGATGAAAACTCGGCTGGATCATCTTCGCGATAAACCATCCGTTCTTGTCGAACTGGTCGTAGGTCGCGCTCCCCGGCCTGAAGTAGGGCCAGATCGAAACCATCAAATGAAAGTGCTCCTTGTGCAGCGTGTCGATCAGGGCCTGCGGGTCAGGGTAATTCTTGTTCCACGTCATCTCGCCCATCGTGACCCACCAGAACCAGTCCTGCACAATGTTGTCTACCGGTATGTGCAGAGCCCGGTATCGCGCCGCCACTGTTTCCAGTTCCTGTTGCGACTGGTATTTGTTCTTGCACTGCCAGAACCCATAAGCCCACCGCCCAAACAGCGGAACTTCACCGGTGAGCTCGCGATAGTGACCGATAATCTCATCCGGCTCCGGCCCATAAATAAAGTAGTAGTCCACCCGGTCTGCAACCTCCGCGCTCAAATAGAGCGCATGAATAAACCGGTTGTTCATCACGCTCCGTGACGGATTATTCCAGAAGATCCCATATCCATTTGTTGAAACCAGCAGCGGTATCGCAATGTTCGTGTTCTCCTGCGATAGGTCCACCGTCTCGCCGCGATAATTCCACACTCCCGCCTGGTGCTGCCCTAACCCATAAAGCCCCTCATGCGAGCCGTAAATCGGAAACACCACCTCCGCATGAAAGGTTTTCTCGCCGTTTACTTCCACCGGCCGCAGCGACCGGTAACTATCCGTCGTGAGCAACTTCCCCCGCATCCCCGGCCCACTCGAGCCTGGTCCAGTCGCAACCGGCCCCGCCGCGCCGGCTCCTGTCTTCCCATCGGTCGCAATGTAATGGATGGCTCCGCTCGCCCTCTCAATCACCACATTCAACTTCGCCGTCGAAAGCGTCACGGTCTTGTCATTCGAGCTCACTTCAAATGCCGCCGCCGGCCAATCCTTTTTCACCAACACCCAATCCGGCTCGCGCTCCGGCGCAGCGGCTCCCGGCGGCGCATAGGTCACGTGCAACACATCCTCGGCCTTCACCTCAAGCCGCAGCACGCCATCTTTCTGGCGCACGTTGAGCCCATTCTCCTGTTTCTCAAAGCTCACCACCGGATTCGGCGTATTCCACTGCCCCAGCGCTCCCGGCGCCGTTAACCCCGCCACGCCCAGCCAAAAGCAAATCCGCAAAACTCCAAGCGTTTTCATCGCAGAAACCCTTTCTTAATCGCTTTAGCAACCCGCACCAGTCTACCCCTAACTCGCATCGAAGTGTTCGCGCCACCCGGCAGTTCGAAGCCATGAGCGACGACGAACAAAATCCAAAGAAACGGCGTCTCTCACACGTTCGTTGTATCCCGCTGAAGCNNTGCACCGTCTCGCGATATACGAGCACGTACCTCCACGCAAAGGAAGTATTGATGCGCAAATCTGTATTCACGCGGAAGGCTCTTCTGCTCCTTGCCATCGCTTCGCCGTCCCTTCTTCTCGCCCAATTCCAACAGCCTACAGAAGAAGAACTCAAAATGACGGCCGACCCCAAAGCTCCCGGCGCGGCCGCCGTTTATCTCTACCAGGAACAGATCACCGACGATGCCAACCACTTCCTCAGCTACTACGACCGCATAAAGGTACTCACGGAAAAGGGTAAGGAACTCGCCACCATTCGCATTCCCTATAATCACGGCGTTGACAGCGTCACCGACATTCAGGGCCGCACCATTCACGCGGATGGCACCATCATTCCTTTGAGCGCCAAACCTGCTGATCTGATGGACTACAAGGCCAAGAACTTTCAGGTCAACACCGTGGTCTTCACCCTTCCCGGCGTCGAGGTGGGCAGCATCCTTGAATATCGCCTGAAGGTTCGCTCTCCCGATGACCGCGTCTCCCAGCCCACCTGGGATATCCAATCGCCTTACCTGGTCCGCAAGGCACATTACAGCTTCCATCCTCACACCGGGGGCAATGGCGTGATCAACGGCGAGGGCCAGGTTCTCGACCGGCTCCTGTACTCCGCGCGCCTGGCTCCCGATAGCAAGGTCGACTATTCAGGCACCAAGGACCTCTACAGCCTTGACCTCACCGGAGTTCCGCCGTTGCCCGAAGAAGACTGGATGCCGCCGCTGAACGCCCTGCGATGGCGCGTTGAGTTCTATTACACCAACGCCACCTCAGGCGCCACATTCTGGCAGGATGCAGGCAAGCATTGGGGTAAACAGACACAAACTTTCACGAATCCCTCCAGCGCACTCGTAAAGGCTGTTTCAGACATCGTTACCCCCGCTGATCCCGATCGCCAGAAGGCCATCAAGATCTATGCCGCAGTTCAGAAACTCGACAACACCGACTTCAGCCGCACAAAGTCCGAAGTCGAGCGCAAGAAAGAGAAGCTGAAAGAGATCCATAACGCCGAGGATGTGTGGAAACAACAAAGCGGTTCAGCCGACGACATTGCGCAGCTTTACGTCGCCCTGGCGCGCGCCGCCGGACTGAAGGCGTGGCCCGTCCAGGTCGTCAATCGCAACCGCGCCATCTTCGATGCCAACTTTCTGTCTGCCAGGCAGCTGGATGACTATCTCGCCGTTATCGCGATCGACGGCAAAGATGTCTACCTCGATCCCGGCCAGAAGATGTGCCCCTTCGGCGCACTTCACTGGAAACACCAACTGGCCTCCGGCCTCCGGCTCAACGACAAGGAAACCGTGCCCCTCACCACTCCGGCCGGTTCTTACAAAGCTGCGCTTGTTCAGCGCGTGGCAGACCTTACCATCGATGCGCAAGGATCGGTGAAGGGAACTGTCCGCTTCATCATGTCCGGCCCGCAGGCCCTCCATTGGCGTCAACTCACGGTTCAGAACGATCAGGATGAGGTCAAGAAGCAGTTCAACGAGTCTATGCAGGACGACTATCCCGATGGCGTTCAGGCCGATTTTGACCATTTCCTGGGTCTTGACGAGTACGAAGCTAATCTCATCGGCGTCGTCAAAGTCAGCGGCAACATTGGGACCGCCACCGGCAAGCATTTTTTCCTGCCCGGCCTTTTCTTCGAGTCTCACGCCAGGCACCCATTCGTCGCCCAGGATAAGCGGTTCACTCCCGTCGATGTTCACTACGCCAGAATGGAACAGGACGAGGTCACGTACCACCTTCCACCCGGCTTCGCGGTCGAGAGCGCGCCGCAGCCCTCCAATCCAAACTGGCCCGACCACGCCATGCTCAAAATCAGCTCCCATGTCGATGGCGATTCCGTCGTTGTGCTGCGAACCCTGGCGTATAACTTCACGCTGCTTGACTCGAGGGACTACCCGGACCTCCACGACTTCTACCAGAAAGTGGCCACTGCCGATCAACAGCAGCTCGTGCTCACCCGCACTCCGATCGCCAAAGGAAACTGATGATGCGCAACCCGCTCTGGTGCGATTCCGGTCCAGCCCGCCTGCTCGCGGCGGCCTGTCTTGTTTGTGCGTGCAGCCCGGCCCAGGCCGGCATGTTCGGTAAATCGCAGCCCGTGCCCCAGTGGGGTCTCGACGCCTATAAAACTCATGTTCCCGACTACGCGAAAGACGCCGCGGCCGTCATCCTGTTCGATGAGTACCTTGAAACCGTCGACTCGAATGGCCGCGCCGTGGAGCGCGAGCGCAGAGTCAAACGAGTTCTCAAGCCGCAGGGGCGCGGCGAAGTGACGTGCGACGTCGATTACGACGTGGACGAAAAGATCAATTACTTCCGCGTGTGGACCATTGCCGCCGACGAAAAGCAATACCAGGCCCAGGACACCGACTTCACCGAAGAGGGCGACACCGGCGTTCCAATTATGTTGTCCACCCGCAAAGTCCGCGTCGCCCATCCCCCCGCGGTCGATGTCGGCTCCACCATCGTGTGCGAATCCGAATTGGTCCTCGAGCCCTACATCCAGGAAAAGATATGGCAGTTTCAGATGGGCCTGCCCGTCGTCTTTCAGGCCCTCGAGGTCGACCTGCCCGCCGGCCGCGCCCACACCGAGTCTTCGCACAACTACCAGCCCCTTCTACCAGTCGAGGTGGCTCCCAACCATTGGCGCTGGGAGCTCAAAGACCTGCCCGCCCTCACTCTCCGCGACATTCCCTCCCGCCCGGAGTGGGCGGCCATCGCTGCCCGCATGTCCGTGCAATGGGGCGACGCTGCCGTGGAGGGAAATGACAACCAGTGGCGCGCCATCGGCCAATGGGTTACCACCCTTGAGGCTGACCGCCCGTCCCCGTCCCCAGAAATCATCGCTCAGGTTCAGACCCTCATCGCCGGCGCGCCCGATTTCTATACCAGGCTCGCCCTCATCACCGACTTCATTCAGAAAAACATCCGCTACTTTGTCGTCATGCGCGGCATTGGCGGCTTGCAGGCCAATCACGCCGCCGACATCTTTCGCAACAAGTATGGTGACTGCAAAGACAAGACCACGCTGCTGATCTCCATGCTCCAGGTGGCCGGCATCCGCGCTTTCTATGTGCCTGTTGATGACCATCGCGGCATTGTCGATCCCAAAGACCCATCCCTTTACGGCAATCACATGATTACGGCTATCGAGGTTCCTTCCGGCCTGCAGGATCCGCGCCTGCAGGCAATTGTCAAAGCCAATGACGGCAAGCGCTACCTTATCTTCGACCCCACCAACGAACGCACTCCGGTCGGCAATCTGCCTTCCTATCTTCAGGGCGGCTATGGCACTCTGGCTGCCGGTCCCGCCAGCCAGATCATTGCCCTCCCCGTGCTCAGCCCCGATGCAAATGGCACCGAACGCAAGGGCGCGTTCACTCTCTCGCTCGACGGCACTTTGACCGGCTCCGTCGACACCTCCCACTCCGGTCCCGAGGGCGCCGAACTCCGCACCATGCTCAAATACAGCGATGAGAAAGAACGCCGTGATTCGTTGGAGACCGCGATCTCTCAGGACCTGCCCGGCGTCGTGTTGAGCTCCTTCCAGTTTGTGCAGCCGGCTGCGCTCGACAAGCCGCTGGAAGTCCATTACAAGTTCACTGCCGGCCAATACGCTCGTCCGGCCGGCTCGCTTCTCCTGGTCCGCCCGCGCGTTGTTGGCTCGCACGTTCTGCCCTTCAACGACAAGCCCCGCACCGTCGCCATCGACCTCAGCGCCACGGGACGCTGGCACGATTCATTTGACATCACGCTCCCTCCCGGTTACGTCGTCGATGAAACGCCCGACCCGGTCGATGTCGATGTCGATTTCGCCAGCTACCACTCCACCATTACGTCCAAGGACAATCTGCTTCACTACGAACGCGAATACGTGGTTCGCCAGGTTGAGATTCCACCCGACCAGGCAGCTTCCTTCCGCAAGCTCGAGAGCGCCATCCTTACCGACGAAAAAGGCACCGCCGTCCTCAAAAAACAATAGTTGTTCGAGGTTTGAGGCTGAAAGCCGAAAGCTGGCACTGCATCCTCACGCGGTTCTGATTCATCTATTGGAGTGATGAGTCATTCTCTCTTTTCCCCCTTTCAACTTCGCTCCGTCACCTTTGCCAACCGCATCGGCGTCTCTCCCATGTGCCAATACTCCTCGCAGGACGGCTTCGCCAGCGATTGGCATCTCGTCCACCTGGGTTGCCGCGCCCAGGGAGGCGCCGGCCTGGTCATGCTTGAGGCCTCCGCCGTCCTTCCGGAAGGCCGCATCTCCCCCGCCGATCTCGGCATCTGGAAAGACGCGCACATCCTGGCCCTGGAACGAATCGCCCAGTTCATTCATTCCCAGGGCGCCCGGGCCGGCATTCAACTGGCCCATGCCGGCCGCAAAGCCAGCATGACGCCGCCCTTCGCGCTCCCGCCTGGAGTGAGCGATCGCCTGGTTCCGCCCTCTGAGGGCGGCTGGCAGCCCGTCGCCCCCAGCGCGCTCGCCTTTTCTCCCACCTATGCTCTACCGCATGTTCTTGACCAGCCAGGAATCGACGCCGTCATTGAAGCCTTTCGCCAGGCTGCGCGCCGCGCCTTCACTGCCGGCTTCGACCTGGTTGAAATCCATGCCGCCCACGGCTATCTTCTCCACCAATTCCTTTCCCCTCTCGCCAACCACCGCACCGACACCTACGGCGGCAGTTTTTCCAACCGCGCCCGCTTGGTCCTCGAGGTTGTCGATGCCGTCCGCACGGCGTGGCCTGCTCACCTGCCGCTTTTGGTCCGCATCTCCGCCACGGACTGGGCTGACGCCGAACCCGTTGCCCCCGATGACGGGCCTTCGACGCTGGGGAAGATAGGCAGTTGGACCATCGACGAGTCCGTGCAACTCGCACGCCTGTTGCGCGAACATGGCGTCGATCTAGTGGACGTCTCCTCCGGCGGCCAGATTCCCAACGCTAAGATTCCCATCGGCCCCGGCTATCAAGTCGAGTTTGCCGCCAGAATCCGCCGCGAGGCCGCCATTCCTACCGCTGCCGTGGGCCTCATCACCGACCCGGCACAGGCAAACGCAATCATCGCCCAGGGCGAGGCAGACCTCGTATTCCTGGCCCGCGAGATGCTCCGCGACCCCAATTGGCCACTCCACGCAGCGGCCGCCCTCGGCGAAGCTGCCAGTTGGCCGCCTCAATATCTCCGCGCCGCGCCCCACCATGCGCCCCCGCGCACCCCTGTGACCCGCCCGCAAACTTCGTAAGAACTGCCCTGCGCTGTTGTTGAGGTGGTTACCCGGCGATTTTTGTTTCACCCGCAGTCCAATCCTGGCCTATACTGCGCATAGTGTGAGGCGCCGCTCCGGATTCGCGGCTCCCCCTTATTGTCTTTATGGCCACGCAACTCGCCCACAAGCGCGCCTATCACCCGCCGCCGATCCCAGACCGCCTCTACTTCAAAATTGGGGATGTGGCCCGCCTTTGTGAGCTTGAAACCTATGTTCTGCGCTTTTGGGAGACGCAGTTTCCCCAGCTCAAACCCAACAAAAGTGGAACCGGCCAACGGCTTTACCGCCGCCGCGAAGTCGAGTTGGCACTGGAAATCAAACGCCTGGTCCACGCCGAGGGATATACGCTGGCCGGAGCCCGCCATGCCCTCGATCTCCAGGCACGGTCTCAGCGCCGCCATGCTTCTCAACTCGCCACCAAGCGCGACTCGCATCCCGATTCCCAGTCCCGCTTGCCGCTGATTGCCCCCGAATCGGGTCAGCGCCTGGATGCCGTTGCCGCAGCCATCGGCCGCGCCCGCGCCGAACTACGGGAAATTGCCGGCCTGCTGGCTTCGCCCGTTTCCAGCATGGAACGACGCCGCTCTCGCATGGGCGCCATCCCTCCGCCGTCCGGCTCGCTCTTCCCGTCCCAGGCTTGAGAATCATTTGACTGGCCCAAACCAAGCATGGCTTCTGGAGCCAGGCAAAGGCAGCATGGACTCTCGCAGTCCGTACCACGCGACCAGT
>PMOF01000055.1 GCA_003162495.1 Acidobacteriaceae bacterium | reverse complement strand
GTTACATCCAGCAGCAGCGTGCCTGAAGCTTCCTGCACGTCAATCGCAAACTCGCCCGTCAACCTGTAGCGCACATAATCCTTGGGGCAAAGAACGTGGCGAATCTTCGCGAAGATCGCCGGCTCGTGCTCCTTCACCCATAGCAACTTGGTCAGCGTAAAGTTGGGCAGCGCCGGATTGCAGGTCAGCTCGATCAGCCGCTCGTAGCCAATCTTCTCCGTCAGCCAGTCGCACTGCGGCTGGGTGCGCGTGTCGCACCAGATCAGCGCGGGCCGCAGCACTTCTCCGTTTTCATCCAGCATCACCGCCCCGTGCATCTGCCCTGTCAGCCCGATCGCCGCGATCGGCTCATGCGGTTCGGGCGCGACCAGCAGCACCGTGCGAATCGCCTCCTGCGCCGCGCGCCACCAGTCTTCAGGGTCCTGCTCAGCCCAGCCTGGATGTGCCGTCTTGAACGCCTCATGTTCACTGGAGGCCCCGGCAATCAGTTGGCCCTCGGCATCCACCAGGACAGCACGCGTCCCGCCCGTCCCCACATCCATACCAAGGAACCACATACTCGCTCTCACCTGCGTAAATCGCTTTTTCCGGCGCACGCCAGCATAGCATCCGGAACCATTCCGGGAACAGGCAAATCACTTTCCGCCTTGCCCTTTCGAGTCTTCAACCCCGCCGCCAAAGCTGGACTCATCGAGGCTCGCCGCAAACTTACGCAATGCGCATTTTCAAAAATTGTCGAGCGCATGCCGACCTTCAGCGTCTGTGGGATAGAAGATCTCCTGCATTCGCTGCGCAGCTTACTCAGGCGTTCTCCTCACGAACCAATTTTGAGAGGTGAGAGATGCGAATCAATGATGACGCGGCCGGAAGACACGAATTTCGCCCGGCCAAAATGCTGGCTGCCTTCATGCTGGCGCTGCAGCTCGTTGCGCCTCGCGCGCATGCGCAGACCGCGACTGAAGCCGCCAGGCCCAACGACGCGAAGGCCAGTTCGGAGATCGACCAAACCATTTTTCTAACCAACCTGACGCAGAGAAACGACCTCAACGATGTGCAGACCGACCTGCGCAATATGCTCCCGCGGGCCAGGATCTATCTTGTCTCATCACAAAACGCCATCTCCATTCACGGCACACCCGATGACATTCAGCTCGCGCAGAAGCTTGTTGCCGAGTTAGACCTTCCAAGAAAAATCTACCGCCTCACCTACACCATCACCGATATGGACAGCGGCAAAGGAACCGGAGCGCAAACCTTCGCCCTGATCGCAGCATCCAGTGAGAGAACAACCTTCAAGCATGGCAGCAAGGTCCCCATCGTTACCGGGTCGTTCGACACCGGCAGCTCCGCCGCAAACACCCAGGTGCAATACCTGGATGTAGGGCTGGCCATCGAATTCACCGTGGAAGCGCGCGCGGGCGGGGTCGACTTGAAATCAAAGGTCGAGCAGTCCACTCTCGCCGAAGACAAGTCCGGCGTAGGCCCGCAGGACCCAGTGGTCCGTCAATCCGTGCTCGAGGGATCGACAGCCCTCACGCTGGGCAAACCGCTGGTGCTCGGCGCACTCGACATCCCCGGCACCACGCGAAAGCAGGAAATCTCAGTGGTTTCGGAGCTCGTGAAATAAGCGCAAGGGGCGGATAACTTCTCAAGTCTGGCATAACCTGAGTTATCCGCCGACAACCAACGGGCGCGATACCGCGGCCAAGTGTTTACCGCCATACGGTATCAGGCCCCGAAGTGTGATCTTCCGCACAGTCGAACCTGCATCTTCGGGTGAGAATGAATGCGTAAGGCTTGCCAGCAATCCGCTGCGCCGGCCGGGAGAACATGCCATGAGCGATCTTGCAACGCTGGCTGAGGCGGGCGTCGTCGATCCCCTGGTCGGCCATCCCGCCGACTACCACGTCTTCCACCAATTCATCGAGCGCTGCAAGGCGCTGCCGGCCATTTCTACCGCGGTCGTCTGGCCGCTCTCCGACGTGGCTCTGCGGGGCACCGTTGAAGCCGCCGTCGAGGGGCTCATCGAACCCACGCTCATTGGCGACCAGGCCGAGATGAAAGCCCTGGCCGCAAAAATTGGCCTGGACATCGGCGCTTATCCCATCCTTCAGGCGGACGACGAAGAGAAAGCCGCGGAATTGGGCGTGGCCATGTGCCGCGCCGGCAACGCCCTGGCCATGATGAAAGGCAGCCTGCACACAGACGAACTGATGAAGGCCGCCATGGCGCGGGACACAGGCCTGCGCACAGCCCGGCGCATCTCGCACGTCTTCATCATGGACACGCCGGCCTACGCGCGAACCCTGCTCATCACCGATGCGGCCATCAACATCACTCCCGAGCTCGAGGACAAGATTCACATCGTGCAGAATGCCATCGACCTGGCCCACGCGCTCGGCATTCCCGAACCCAAGGTGGCGCTGCTCTCCGCCATCGAAACCGTCAATCCGAAAATCAAATCCACGCTCGATGCGGCCGCACTGTGCAAGATGGCCGACCGCGGCCAGATCACAGGCGGCATACTGGACGGCCCGCTGGCCTTCGACACCGCCGTCAGCGTCAAGGCGGCCGCCATCAAGAAACTGGTCTCGCCCGTCACCGGACAGGCCGACATTCTGGTGGTTCCCGATCTCGAGAGCGGCAACATGCTGGCCAAGCAGCTTGAATACCTGGGCGGCGCACAACTGGCCGGCATCGTCCTCGGCGCGCGCGTGCCCGTCATTCTCACCAGCCGCGCAGACTCGGCGGAAACGCGGCTCACCAGTTGCGCCGTGGCCGTGCTGCTGCATTATGCCACGCACCCGGCGGTTAGAGTCTAATCGCCCATTTCCTTTCATGCGCAGAGCCGGTGATATCATCTGAACGCAACAGCGCCGGTTGCGCTTTTGTGCACCTGGCGCGGCGGAGAACCCGAAGCCCCCCCAACGGCATCCAAGTTCATGCATGGGAAACAGGTAAACAGGCACAGGCGTTCCATCCCGGACGCCTCGAAACCCCCAGCAAAGGAGCTTTATTCAATGTCCACCCATACCCATCAGGATTCCAAAGCGGCCAAGACCAACGTTCCAGATGGTTTCGACCAGGAACAGATCAAGAATCTTTCCAGCGTGCTCAATGCGCTGGTGGCCGACGTCTTCGCCCTTTACCTCAAGACCAAGAATTTTCACTGGCACATGAGCGGTCCGCATTTCCGCGACTACCATTTGTTGCTTGATCAGCAGGGCGACCAGCTCTTCGCCATCACTGACGATATTGCCGAGCGTGTCCGTAAAGTCGGAGGAACGACCATTCGCTCCATCGGCCAGATCGCCAAGTTGCAACGCATCTCAGATAACGATCAGGAGTTTGTGTCCGCCCGGGACATGCTTCTTGAACTTCATGCCGATAACAGATCCCTCGTCGAGAGTCTGCGTGCCGCTCATGAAGTAGCCAGCAAGGCCAACGACTACGCCACCACCAGCCTCATTGAGGTCTGGATCGACGAGGCCGAGCGCCGCGCCTGGTTCCTGTTCGAAGCCACGCGGTAATCAACGCTGCACTTGCCGCGCGGGCCACTCCCCCGAAGAATCGCCCCGCGGCAGAGTAGTTCAAAACGGAGCGCCCCTCCAGCCAACGACTGGAGGGGCGCTTTGAGTCCACTTCACCTCATACTAGTCAAAAAAACGTTCATCAGTCCATTGACATGCTCAGCTGATGCCGCACATCCGCGCCACGAATCCAGAAAATCACATCGGTCGCAATGTTCGATGCGTGGTCCGCAATCCGTTCCAGGTTGCGCGCCACCAGGATGCCGTTGATCGACTGCTGCGTGTAGCGCGGCTTCTCCTGGATCAGCCGGAGAAGGTCGGCGTGGGCGCGGCGGTTCATGCGATCGATCTCATCGTCCATCTCGCGCACCGAGTCGGCCAGGCGCGCATCGCCCTCCAGCAGCGCCTGCACCGCTGTCCGGATCATGCGCCCGGAAAACTCGCCCATGGCGGCAAAATCCACGGGTAGATCGACATCCTCCGCCTCAAGGATTTCCTTGGTCCGGCGCACCACGCCCATTGACTGGTCGCCAATCCGTTCCAGGTCCCCGTTGATCTTGATCACCGCCAGGATGAAGCGCAGGTCGATGGCCATGGGCTGTTCCTTGGCCAGCAGCTCATAAGCCATCTCGTCCAATTCGCGCTGGGCGGTGTTGATCGCTGCCTCGTTCTGCTTTACATACTTGCACAGGCCCTTGTCGCGTTGCAGATAGGCGTCCACCGCCGACTCCACCGATTGCTGCGCAAGGGCAGCCATGGCAAGAATCTTGTCCTTGAGTTCGGCGAGTTGTTGTTGGAAGTGTATGCGCGGCACGACAAATTCTCCTGTACCTCTGATTGTGCACCATCGTGTGTTACCGGCGTGCAAATTTCGTATCCCGTATCACACTTGTTACCGCGGGCGGACATTTGTCCCACTTTGGATTAGACACGCCGGCTGACAAGAAGTTGTTCTAGGCTAATGGAATGGCTCCGACCAATGCTTCCCATAGCCCGATGCTTTCCCTCAACCCCGCCGATTGCGAAACTCGCCAGGTTTACAAGCTGATGACCGGCATCATCGTGCCCCGCCCCATCGCGCTGGTTTCCACCATCGACCGCCATGGCCTGCGCAACCTGGCGCCCTTCAGCTTCTTCACAGGGGTGGGGTCCAACCCGCCCACGGTGCTGTTTTGCCCCACGGTACGCGCGGCCAGTTTGAACGGAGCCGAGGGCGAATCCGACTTGAGAAAAGACACACTTCGCAACGTCGAAGAGACAGGCGAGTTTGTCGTCAACATCGTCAGCGAGGCCATTGCCGCCGGGGCCAATGCCGCCGCTGCCGAGGTTCCTCCCGAAGTGGACGAGTTTTTGCTTGCCGGGCTCACCCCCTTGGCCAGCGAGGCCGTGCGTCCGCCGCGCGTCGCCGAGTCTCCGGCGCAGATGGAGTGCAAGCTAATTCAGGTCGTCTACACCAACCGCGCGCCCGGCGCGGGCGTCGTCGTGCTCGGCGAAATCGTTCGCTTTCACGTGCGCACAAGTCTTTTCGACGATTTCCGCATCGACCCCGCGGGCCTCGACGCCGTAGGCCGCATGGCCGGCAACACCTGGGTCCGCACCCGCGACCGCATTGAACTGATCCGGCCGAAGTAGGACGACAATTTGGAATTGGTCAATTCCTATCGCTCCGAGGCAATCGCACCAGTCGTTCGATTCCGCCTTAAGCGAGAGAGGGAATTTACTCGAAGGGAATCTCAACCTCTGTGTAGCTACCCGGTGTGCACGCGTTCACAGCGGCAACGATTTTATCCAGATGCAGCCGGACAACGGGCCATTGCTGCTGGCCCAGAACGATCAGCGCCATCTTCCGGCCTGCGAGATTCTGCTGATAGCGAATGTTCTTGTCAGTGCTTACAAGCAATTCGTATCCTGCTTCCTCCGCCCGTTGGATCAGTTCGCCGTTCTCGAATTTATGCCAGCCAATTTTCCGCGCGAAGGTGACTTCATGGCCAATGAGACTTCGAGCAATCGGGTTAGGAGTGCCGTTATCGAACAGAATCTTCATCAGGCGAACGTGGGTTCTTTCTCAAGGCTCGCAGCGACGAAGCGCACTACGGCCTCGATCTCCTCCGCCTTCACGTCGAATACTTCCGTGATCTCCTTAACCGACATGCCGGCTTCAAGGTTTATAAACACCGTCTGAACCGGCATCCGAGTCCCTTTGAACACCCAGGCCCCGCTCACCTTGCCGGGAATGCTTTCGACGGCATCGCATTGTGACCAATCGAGATTTGCCATTGTCCCATCTCCCACTTCAAGGGTACGCCAAAACCTGCCGTTTTTCGACCTTTACACCGCCGCCATATCCTGTCCCTTCGCTTCGCGCCCCAGCAGCGCCAGGCCGGAAAGCAACAGCGACACGACCACCACCGTAATCGCCAGCACCGCCGGGTAGCTGCCCCATCGCTCCGCGGCCAACGCCTGCGCCTTGCCGTTCCACGAGGTCACCAGGCCGCCCAGTTGGTAGGCAAGCCCCGGCGCCGTGGCCCGCACCGGAGCCGGCGAAAGCTCCGTCAGGTAAGCCGGCACCACTCCCCACGCACCCTGCACCATGAACTGCATCAGCACCGCGCCGATGCCCAGCGTCACCGCCGAATGCCCATATGCATAAAGTGGAATCACCGGGATGGACAGCAACGCCGCTGTCACGATCGCGCGCTTGCGTCCCCACTTTTCTGACAGCGTTCCAAATACAATTCCGCCCGCAATGGAGCCAATTCCATACAGCACGCCGATTAGCCCCACCGTCGCCGGAGACAGCTTCATCTCGACCAGCAGAAACGTCGGGTACACATCCTGAGTGCCGTGCGAAAAGCTCATGAACGCCGTCATCAGCAGGATCAGAAACAGAAACGTAGGCAGAAACTTCAGCAGCGGCACAGTCCCAGTCTGCGCGCTCGTCCCGCCCGTTCGCGGCAACCGTTTCTCCGCTGCCTCAACCCATACCGGCGACTCGGCCACGCGCGACTGTATATAGAACACCAGCAACGCCGGCGCGGCTCCCACCATGAAGAGCCCTCGCCAGCCGATCCAGGGAAACAGCAGCGCAAATGCGCCCGAAGCCAGAATCGATCCCATGGCGTAGCCCTCCTGCAGGATGCCGGAAAATGTGCCGCGGCCTTCCTTTGGCAGCGTCTCAAACACCAGCGCCGCGCCCACGCCCCACTCCCCGCCCATGGCAATCCCAAACAGCGCCCGCAACACCAGCAGCACCGTCAACGAAGGAGCAAAGGCGCATGCCAGCTCAATCACTGAGAAGCTCAGGATGTTCACCATCAACACCGGCCTGCGGCCAAAGCGGTCGGCCAGCATGCCAAACA
>PMOF01000176.1 GCA_003162495.1 Acidobacteriaceae bacterium | reverse complement strand
CTCGATCATCACTTCACCAAGCGTATCGACGGTTTTGCCGGATTGGCGTATTCTTTCGTGACCGGCGGTCTGTCCATCGCCATTCCTCATGGCCCCGGCGTCCCCTATAACTCCGACAACAACCTTGCTCCGACAATCGGGAGTCGTTTCGCCTTCTGATCGTTTCCGCGGCGGCCTCAGTCGAGAGCCCAACATTGGAGTGTCGGGCTGCGTCCCGCTCCGCGACGCTACTCCACCGGAATATCGATCGTGTCGCCGGGCAACGGATTCTTCAAATTCTCCTCGCTGGTGTCGCGAATCAACCCGCCGGGCAGCGGATGCAGCTTGAAAAGCACCAGCAGGTTGCGATCCGGATCGTCGAAGGCCTGAAAACTAGCTACCTGTTCAAGCGAGTAGCGGCTATGCAGATCATCGAGCGTGCCGGGATCGAGATCGTTCCAGCTCGCGAACCAGCCCGGCTGATAGACGGCAAGCTTGCCCGCCAGATCCTGGGTCCCGAAGTCGTCGCAGATCGTGGGCAAATGGCTGAGCAGCGTGATCTCATCCCCGCTGGTCGCGAGCAACAGCCGCTTGCCGTTCGGGTGCGCATCGATATAGCGAGTCAGCCCCTCCACCGCGTTCACAAACGTGTACTCCGGATGGCGCGCATACTCCCACGTCTGCACTCCATTGATGCCCGCCGCCAGTGCGGCCACCGCCAACACCGCCCACCCGGCACGCCGCGTCCACATCGCTTTTCCCGTCTCCGCCTGCTCCAGCAACACCCCTGCTCCTCGCGCCACCACGATGAAGCAGAAAAAAGCCACCACCGCAAAATAGCGAGGCTGCGGATGGTTTTGGTAGGTCATGAAAAGGATGTAGCCCGCCACGGCCCACACCGACGCGCCAAAGACCGGGTCCAGCAGCAACTTGCGGCCCCAGTCCTGGCTCCGCATCAGTCCCGCCACCGCCGCGCCCGCCAACACCAGCCCAGCCAGCGGAATCAGGATGTGGTCCACCCACAGTCCCCCATGAAAGGACCACCACAGGCTTACAACCGGCCAGTAGAACTCCGGCGGCTTGATGTATTTGTTCACCACGAAGAGGTACTTGTAGTCGCGAAGCAAACTAGAGCCGGCGACCACCGCCATCCACGCTCCAAAGCTCACCGCAAACGCGCCTGCCGCGGCCAGCGAACAGCGCAGCGCAAGCCTCCGCTTCTGCCACAGCGGCAGCACCACCGCCCAGCCCAGCGCCGGAAGCAGAAAAACCGCCGTCGTCTTGGTAAGCATCATCAGCGTAAACAGCAGGCCGATCCCCACCGAAGCCCGCACTGGCCGCCGCATCTGCGGCAGTCTCACCGCCAGGTTCAGCGCGCCCAGCGTAAACGCGATCAGCATCGGCTCCAGAATTGCCAGCCGGCTGAAGCAATAAAGGAACGGGCTGGTCGCCATCAGCGTCACGGCCAGCAATCCCGCCCAGCGCGGTCCGCTCACTCTCAGCAACAGATAGCTCAACAGCAGATTGGCAAAGAAGAACGCGACCGCAAGCCCCCGCGCCGCCTGCACCGTGACCCCGGTAAAAAAGAACAGCACCCACTCCAGAAACGGCCACACCGGCACCGCAGGCGCAGGGTTGAAATCCCCCGGCAAATACCAGTTGCCGAACAGGTGCGCGCGAACCGCCGCATTCCCATACCAACCCTCATCGGTATATTTGGCCCAGTCCCCGAACCACGGAGTGTGGTTGGGAAAGTCGGCTCTCAGGTGCAGCGCATGCAGCGCCGCGAATCCGCCGATCAGAACCAGCCACATCGCATAGAGCCAGCGTTTCCGCGACATCATCGCCGTCGTTTCCCCGTAGAAAGCAAATTTCACAAATTGCGCGCAGGAAGGATGCCCCGAGTATACCTTTGCCCGTCGCGCTCCAACGTCGATTCCAGCGCACGCGGTCATCCCGCAGCCAACTTTTGTCAAAGAAGTATCCTTGGAAGCTTGCTCGCTGTGTAATGGTTGCTTGGACAATGCCAAGCAGGCCTCGACGGGAGGGTGATAGATGAGGACGGCAAACCTGTCACGGGGGCATTGGTTAGTTTCGAGGAGCATAGACAAGCGCTAAACCAAAAGGCCACACAATTCTATAAAACAGATACCCATGGCTCCTTTCATGCCACGGTGGAACTAGCTCGTCCTGGATCGTGTTGGGTCGTGGCAACGAAAGAGGTCGCTGGGTATCCAGGCGCAGATTTCTGGTACAAGATGTCAACATTCGGCGGCACAGCAAGGCAATAGCGGAAGGATCCAGACCTGACTTTGGCAGTACCTATTCGTACGCCAGCGCGTCGATCGGGTCCTTCCGCGCCGCCATCCAGCTGGGATAAACCGCTCCGCACAGCGCGCCCGCAAACGCGATGCACGCACCGCGCACGATCCAGAGTTTGGTCAGCTCGAAGCTGAACGACGGAAACCGCAGCGACAGCAGCTCCCGAACGCCGTACGTGCCCGCAATGCCCACCAGCACGCCCACCACGGCCAGCACCGCGCACTCGCGCAGCACCACGCCCACAATGGTCGGCTTGGACGCGCCCATCGACTTCAGAATGCCGATCTCCCGCGTCCGCTCCAGCACCGCCGTATACATGGTTTGAAAGATCACCAGGAAGCCCACGATCACGGCGATCGAGATCACCACCCGGAGCGCAATATCGAAGCCGGGAAAGCGCGACGGCGTGTAGAGCGCGATGATGTCTGCCATCGACTGCACTCGGTAGTCCTGCAGCCCTTTGGTCGATTCGATCTCCTGCTCGATCGCTTTCTCGTTGGCTGGACTGTCGCTCTTGAGGTAAATGACGCTCGCTTTGCCTTCCGAACCGGTCAGAGCGCCCATAGTGTCAATGGGAATCAGCCTCCGACCGCCTTTGCCGTTCTCTACGATGCCGCAAATGCGGAAAGTGCGGTTGAGAACCGTGGCCGTCTCTCCCACGTGATGGCCTTTGCCGGTGCGCGCCCAGATGTCGTCCACAATCACATCGTAAGGACCCTGAAACCGGCCGCCGGAAAGGAACCTGAAAGGCTTGAGCGCGTCGTAACTCGTGTAGTCGATCCCATAGAGAATTTCGAGCGAGTTGGTCATCGAAAAGTTGGTCATCACCGGCGCAGCCACCGCTACATGGGGCAAACCGCGCAGGAAGCCAGCCAGCTTCACAGACATGGGCGCGCCGCTCACACCGTTCATAAAGCTGGCGTTCGAAGGGCTCACCACCAGGTCCGCGCCAATGCCGTTGGTGCGCTGCTTCTGGTCATTCAGCATGCCCATGAAAATGCCCACGATGGAAAGAATCATGACCACTTCAATGGCTACCGCCAGCACGCTGATGATCGACCGCAACGGCCGGTGCAGAAGATTGGCAAAGATGAGCTTATTCATTTTTGAGCTTGGCTCCGGAGACCAGAGTGCACATGCGGCACAGCGCCCTCGCCTTCAGGGTATCAGCATTGAGCGGTGGCGCCGCCCCCTCTGGAGCCGGCCCTGCGGTCGCTGATCCGCCCTCGAAAAATCGTCACCCGCCCCCTTGGTGACTTCCGGGATGGAGTCAATAATTGTTAAATAGTCGAAACCGCGGTTCGGCATCTCCGGATTGATGAAAAGATAGAAAAATCCGATATATCCCTTTGACTCGAATCAAAACACGGTTTATTGTGAAATGGGGAAATCCTTAGGGTTTTATACCTGTTTTCAAGGCGCTAATGAGAAGCTTCGGAGAAGACCTGCGGAGGGAGCGGCTGTCCCGCGGCCTTAAGCTGGAGAACATCAACGCGATTACCAAGATCAGCCTGAGCCATCTGCTTGCGCTGGAGCAGGATCGATTTCGCCTGCTTCCCGGCGGCATTCTGAACAAAGGTATCGTGCGCGGATACGCGGCAGCTATGGGCCTTGACCCGCAGGTCTGGACCGAACGTTTTCTTGCGGCTTATAGCGCCTCCGGCCTGGTGGCCGACGAAGAGCCCAATTGGACTGCCTTCGCGTCCAACGTGGGCCGAGCGCGCATCCTGCGCCACAACGCGGCTGAGGAGCGCCTGCGCTGGCTGGGCGCATATGTGTTGCTGCTCGTCGTGGTCGCGGCAGGGTTTCTTACCCTGCGCTATCTCGGCCTTCGCGCCGGCTGGTGGCCCAACTTTTTGCCCTTTCATGCAGCGCACCACGTTCCAGTCCGCGCCGCCGTTTCCTCCATGCGCCCTCTGGTGTCTCACCTCTCTTCATGGTTCCACCACTAAAGCCAGCCCGTTGCCGCCCCGCCGCTCACCGCACCGAGGCCGCATTTGAATGCCAAAGACTCCCCGTTCGCTGCGAGTCTTTGTCTCCGGCCACCCGCCGCAATTACCATATAAGAATGCGCCCACGGCCTTCGCCTGCCGGTGCAGTCCGTGCTCCTGATCCGTCCGCGCTTCCAAAATCAAGCGCAGCCACCGCGCAGGCTGCAAATCAAAATCCCTTCAATGGGGAGGAACCCGAAGTTGAGCGATCGTTTTTTGTTTACCTCTGAGTCCGTTACCGAAGGCCATCCCGACAAAATTGCGGACCAGGTCTCCGACGCCATTCTCGACGCATGCCTGGAACAGGACCCTTACAGCCGCGTTGCCGCCGAAACCCTCACCGCCACCGGTCTGGTCGTTATCGCCGGCGAAATCACAACCAAAGCTTACGTCGATTTTCAGAGTCTGGTGCGCGGCGTCGTGGCCTCCATCGGTTATGACAATGCCCTCTACGGTTTCGATTCCAACACCTGCGCGGTGATCTCCACCATCAACAAGCAGTCCGGCGATATCGCCCAGGGCGTGGACACCGGCGGCGCAGGCGATCAGGGCATGATGTTCGGCTACGCCTCCAACGAAACTCCGGAGCTGATGCCCGCTCCCATCTCGCTGGCCCACAAGCTCACTCGGCGTCTTACCGAAGTGCGCAAGAACGGCAAGCTCCCCTACCTGCGCCCCGACGGCAAGAGCCAGGTCACTGTCGAGTACGACGAAAACGGCAAGCCCGCGCGCATCGACGCCGTCGTCATCTCCAGCCAGCATGCCGAGACGGTCTCCAACGAAGACCTGCACGCCGACATCCTCAAGCACGTCATCCAGGCCGTGCTGCCCGCCGCGTGGCTCGACGAACACACCAAGTACCACATCAATCCCACCGGGCGCTTCGTCATCGGCGGCCCCATGGGAGACACCGGCCTCACCGGCCGCAAGATCATCGTGGACAGTTACGGCGGCGCGGGTCGTCACGGCGGCGGCGCTTTTTCCGGTAAAGACCCGACCAAGGTTGACCGCTCCGGAGCCTACGTGGCCCGCTATATCGCCAAGAACATCGTGGCCGCCGGTCTGGCCGATCGCGCCGAAGTCCAGCTTGCCTACGCCATCGGCGTCGCCGAGCC
>PMOF01000167.1:1362-3083 GCA_003162495.1 Acidobacteriaceae bacterium | reverse complement strand
ACGTTTGGCGAGGATGGCACCATCCAGGGGCTGTTTGAGCTGGCGGGCGTTGCCTATGTAGGTTCGGGGGTGTTGGGGTCGGCGGCGGGCATGGACAAGGATGTGATGAAGCGGTTGTTTGCCGACGCGCGCCTGCCGATCGTGAAGCACGTTACGCTGCTGCGGGCGGAGTGGGAAACGGCGCCGCGCAAGGCCATCGCGCGCGTAGAGGCTGCGCTGAAGTATCCGCTGTTTGTGAAGCCGGCTAATCTCGGTTCGTCGGTGGGTATCAGCAAGGCGCATGACCGCAAGGAACTGGGCCCTGCGCTGACCGAGGCGGCAAAATACGACCGCAAGCTGGTGGTGGAGCAAGGGGTGGGCGGGGCGAAAGCCAAGGCTCGCGAACTGGAAGTTGCGGTGCTGGGCAATGATCAGCCGCAGGCCAGCGTGGTGGGCGAGATCATTCCCGGCAAGGAGTTCTACGACTACGAGGCCAAGTATCTCTCCGAAGGATCGGTACCGGTTATCCCGGCCAAGCTGAGTCCGGCGGAAACGAAGCGGGTGCGGGAGATGGCGGTGGCGGCCTTCCGCGCCTGCGATCTGGCCGGATTGGCGCGCGTGGACTTTTTGATGGAGCCGGACGGCAAGCGGCGGATCTATCTGAATGAAGTGAACACCATGCCCGGATTTACCAAGATCAGCATGTATCCCAATCTTTGGGAGGCGAGCGGGCTGTCTTACACAAACCTGATTACCCGCCTTATTGAACTGGCTCTGGAACGACAAGATGAAAAAAACAGAATCATCTACAGCAGAGAAAACTGAGCGAGGGCTTAAAAGATGAACTACGCTTTTAAGGCTATTGCGGATGCGGAAATCCCGCCAGCTGCGCACAATCAGTTTCAGCACCTCCTTGACACCTATGGGAGCGAATGCAACAAGTTGATCTCCACGTGGCGTGAATTTCAGGATGCCGATCTCGAATTCAAGCCGCATCCGCGTTCAAGCAGCGTGAGGGAGATTCTGAAGCATCAATTGCTCTCTGAGCGCCGCTTTTTCGGCGAATTTCTCGGGACCCCCGAGCCTGCGCCCGGGCTGGTGCTTCCCGCCGAGATGACCATTGCGGTGGCTTGCGCGCGTTGTGTCGAGCTGGCTAAACCGCGTCTCAAATTTATTGCCGCACAGGATCATGCCTGGTGGATGAGCGTCGTTCCGTTTTTCGAAGTAGAGCGCCAGCGCATCTGGATATTCTGGCGGCGCGTCTTGCATACGGCGCATCATCGCACCCAGCTTACGGTTTATCTCAGGCTTCTGGACAGAAAGGTGCCCTCGACATACGGACCCACCGCGGATGTGGTTTGGGATGGCGCTGACCCCACGACTACCGTAGAGGCTGCGGGGAGGAAATAGCCGGACAACGCGCCGGTATTCGTCGTAACGGGCACGGCGCAAAATCCTGGATGGGAACTATTCGCTTTACGCAGGTGTCTAAGAAGAGAGTGGTTATTCCGGCCACCCCTCCGGCTCGCGATCCCTGACCCATGATCCCTGTTTCTCTGACCCCTGCATTGCCGTATCCTAAGTTCGAGGAACTTTTGCGATGACCTTGATGGACGCTCCCAAGTTCGATGAAGTCCGCGACCGGCGGCGCCGGGTAATTGCTTTCAGCGCAGGAGGGGTGTTTCTGGTGCTGTTTGTGGGCTGGTGGCTGGTGGCCGGACGGCCCGTGGACTGGCCGTGGA